>JACNJI010000298.1 GCA_014382645.1 Verrucomicrobiota bacterium
GGAGTGGGTCCGGTTGGGCGAGTGAGGAGGGGGCGGGTGGGACCATCCGTACGCTCAGCGGCCGCGACAAAGGCTCCGGCCGTCTCCTCGGGATCGGCGGGACGAATACCGTCGAGGTTGGGTATGATCCGCAACCCACTGACGGTCTCGACCGGTTGGTGAGTCGGACCATCCTCGCCGACACCGACTGAATCGTGCGTCCAAATGTGAAAGACGGGCAAACCCACGAGCGCGGACAAGCGAACGGATCCGCGCATGTAGTCCGCAAATACCGCGAAGGTGGCACCGGAAGGCCGAAAGACGCCATAATATCCGATTCCGTTTACGATCGCACCCATCGCATGTTCGCGAATTCCGAACAGGAGATTGCGACCGGCATGGTTGTCGCGAGAAAAATCACCTTGCTCCTTGAGGTAGTTCTTGGTCGAACCGTGAAGATCGGCCGACCCACTGACTAGCAATGGCAGGGCTTTGGCCAAATCGTTGATGATTTGAGAACCGGCCGCCCGGGTGGCCAGCTTGGCATCCTCCGGAAACACTTGCACTTGATCCATCAAATCGGCTGGCAACTCGCGAGTGAGGCCACTTTGCAGAAGAGCTGCTTTTTCGGGATTGGCGGACTGCCAAGCGGAAAAGGTTTGATCCCAAGCTCGACGACGAGCGATTTGCCTTTCCTTATGCTCGGCAAAATATGCCCGAACCTCGTCCGACACGAAGAAAGTTTCCTCGGGCAAACCCAATCCTCGCCGAGCGGACTCGGCAAACTTGGCCCCACCCTCCCCGTGTCCGGCCGCGGTTCCCTCGACTTCGGGAATTCCTTTGCCGATAACGGTCTTGATCTCGATGAAGGTGGGCTTTCCATTCGTATTTGCACGAGCACGAGCAAGGGCATCGGCAATCGCTTGCATGTCATGCCCGTCTTCCAAGCGCTCGACCTCAAAACCATAAGCAGCGAAACGATCCAGCACACTTTCGCTCTGAGTTACAGAAGCCATCGCGTCCAAGGTGACGTCGTTTGAATCGTAAAGCAGGATGAAGTTGTCGAGCCCAAGGTGCGCGGCCAAGGAAGCGGACTCAGCGGATACGCCTTCCTGCAGGCAACCATCCCCCGCTAAACACACCACTTGATGATTAATGATTTTGTGCTCGGACGTATTGAAGTGGGCGGCGGCCATCTTGCCGGCAATGGCCATCCCTACGGCATTACCCACCCCTTGCCCCAGGGGGCCGGTGGTAGATTCGACACCCGGAGTTTCGCCAAATTCCGGATGTCCCGGCGTCTTACTGTGCAATTGGCGGAAGTTCTTGATTTCCTCTAGAGAAAGATCGAATCCGGCCAAGTGAAGCCAACTGTAGAGGAACATGCTTCCGTGACCGGCTGAAAGCACAAAGCGATCGCGATTAAGCCATGCCGCATCGGATGGATCCACCTGGAGATCGTGCCCGAAAAGAACGGCTCCGGCTTCCGCAGCTCCTAAAGGCAAACCGAGGTGACCTGAACTGCATGCGTGAATCGCATCTATGGAAAGACCGCGAGCCTGTGAGGCGGCTTGCTTGAGAATATCTAATGGAAGAATGTTCATGAAGGGTGAGGGAATAAAACGCCAAATACAAAAATGGCGAGCCTTAGATTCTGAGAGTAGCGAACAGTCTCGCTAAAAAGTGGTCTACTTGCTGAAAATCACGTCTTTGGCCGTAAGCTCGACTTCATTCTCGCCGGGATTGACCTGGACTTCTTTCGACCAAATGGTGACGACGTCGGTCTCCAAGTCCTTGTCTATGCCAATGAGAAAATACTTCTCATCCGGGGAAAGGCCTGCCACGGCAGCTTTACCATAGGGATCGGTCCGGGTTCTTCGCACCTTGGCCTCGAGGAGAATTGATTTAACACCCAAGGCAATTTCGGGATAGGCGGCTTTATCCTTTTCAGCACGGCCCCACAGATCGATGAGAGTGGAAACCTCACCGGCAACCACATCTTGCAGTTTGAGCTGACTCAACAATTCGTTGACGTTCCTGGTTGTTATGTAAAATTCCGAAGCTTGTGCGGGACGAACGCCTCCGTTTGGCAAATCGACATTCGCACTCAATTTAAGGATGGAACCCAAGGGAGACTCCGAACGGCCTTTAGGTTTAAAACCGAGGCTGGAGAGTGTGTGTGCGACCGGAGAGGAAAGGTTCTTGCCGGAACGGAAGGCACTGCCTCGCAGATCGGGCAGCACGGGTCCCATCGGTGGCTCGGGAACCAAAACATCCGAAAGCTTACGGGGAGGAACGGCTTGGACTAGACGATTAACCTCCACGGGTTTAGCCGAAAGCTTTTCCAATAGGTTTGCCAACTCTTCCGCCTGCTTGTGCAAGGTAACGTCATCTTTATCGAGAAAGGCAGCCAATTGATCGTCTCCGGGACGGGGAACCTTTGGGCT
Organism: Verrucomicrobiota bacterium; assembly: GCA_014382645.1. Lineage (GTDB taxonomy): Bacteria > Verrucomicrobiota > Verrucomicrobiia > Opitutales > Seribacteraceae. Next base: position 2,427 of record JACNJI010000298.1, read on the forward strand.
AACTGTCCCAAGAAGTTGCTGTTCTATCTTCCGCACACGCTTCGCAAGCTCTGAACTCGAAGATGTCGAGGCAGGTGTAGCAGATGGTGTTTTCTTGATGCTTTCCAAATCAACGATTCCGAAAACCTTTGGCAATTTCCGAGGAACTTTTCCCGCGAGTAAGGGGTTTCGTTGTAATAAGCGGAGAGAAAGAAAGGAAGGATCTCCCGCATCAATGCGTGCGAAAGGATCAAAACGAACCGGGAACAACAAAGGAGGACGAAAGGAGCGCTGACGATAGTCCCGAATGGTGGGCCCGTCCAAATCATCCAATCGTAAAGGCCATTCAAGGGCGGAACCATTTGAAAACTCGCCCATTGAATGTTGGGCAGCGACCAAGTTCTTGGACAATAACAAGGCACCGACCAAACAAAAGAAAAAGGTAAATGGGTAAACCTTAATTAGGAGGATAGGCATAATTTAAAATAATAAGGGGTAATCTTTTTAGAGATTTTGCAAAGCTTTTCTTCTTGCCAATAGAAAAAACTTCCGTTTTGGGTAATGAAAATCTCATAAAAATCCAAGTAACGTGAAACTGGCATTAGTTGATCTTACGATTCAGGGAATGTTGCGGGATTACCCCTGAATCAGCTCAAATCAAATAAATCTCCTTGCTGACTCGCTTATTCGCTCTAGAATAATTATATCATTGTTAAAAAAACAATTCCCAAAGGCAATGTTTTGCTTTGGGCAAGTAGAAGTTAAACAAATTTCAAAACCGAAATCGCAATAATAGCTCTGAACAAATTTCCGGAAACCAACAAATCATGTCAGAATCACCAACAACTCCTACCCCAATGATAGAGGCAAAGGGTCTCTGCAAGTACTACGGCGACTTCATCGCAGTCGAGGACTTGAACTTTACAATAAACGAGGGCGAGATAGTTGCTTTTCTTGGGCCGAATGGAGCTGGAAAGAGCACTACCATGAAAATGCTTACGGGCTTTCTCGCCCCTTCTGCCGGCACATCTCGGATTTGCGGTTTGGAAGTCTCGGAAAATCGCGAAGCGGTCGCCAATCGAATTGGTTATCTCCCAGAGAATGGTCCATTGTACGAGGAAATGACTCCCCTCGGATTACTGAATTTCTTTGGAGATGCCCGCGGCATGGATAAAAACCTTAAGGCAAGTCGAATCGAAAAAGTGATCGACCAATGCGCCCTGCAAACCGTCGTCACCAAACCGATCTCTAAATTATCTCGAGGATTTCGCCAGCGAGTAGGCATGGCCAACGTCCTACTACATGAACCTGATGTGCTGATCATGGACGAACCGACCGCCGGGCTTGACCCCAACCAAGTGCTAGAGGTCCGAAAGACCATTAAGGGTCTAGGCAAGACGATTTTGCTCTCCACCCACATCCTTCAAGAAGTTAGGAAAGTGGCGGACCGAATCCTTCTCATCCATCAAGGCAGACTTGTATTTTCGGGCACTCCTGAAGACCTGAGAGAAGAACCTTCGCTCGACGATTGGTTCAACCGTGAAACCAAAGCCGCCTGAATCATATCACACCTCTTAAATTCTCTTACCATTTAAAACTTTCAGTTATTTCTTATGAACTTCAATGCAGTATTAGCAGTGTTCAAACGCAACCTCGCTTCCTACTTTGGAAGCCCTAGCGGTTACGTATTTATTTGTGCATTCCTCCTCGCCAGTGGATTGGCCGCTTTTTGGCCTCAAGAATTCTTTGATTCGAACCTAGCGAATCTTGATCAGCTAAACAGGTTCTTACCCCTGATCTTTCTTGGCTTCATCCCCGCCATTACGATGAGCGTGTGGGCAGACGAGCGTCGCCAAGGAACGGATGAACTCCTCCTGACGTTGCCGGGTAGCGATCTCGACGTAGTCATCGGGAAATACCTTGGGGCTGTAGCTATTTTTACTGTCTCCCTATTTTTCTCCTTTCTCGCCAACATTTACGTCCTCAGTGACTTGGGATCTCCCGACATCGGTCTCCTTTTCTCGACCTATGTAGGATACTGGTTCGTTGGCTTGTCCATGCTGGGCGTCGGCATGGTGGCATCCTTTCTTACCCAAAATCTTACCGTAGCCTTCATCTTGGGCGTCGCATTCAATGCTCCGATCGCCCTTTTGGGAGACTGGCAATGGGGAATATCCGAAAACTTTCACGATTTCAGTCGTGGCATAATTAGCATTTCGGGCATAACCTTCTTTCTCGGTCTTGCATGCGCCATGCTTTATCTTTGCTCCGTCCTCATAGGTCGTCGGCACTGGGCCGGCGGTCCCACGGGTACTACTAGAGCCATTCACCATAGCGTCCGCACTTTGGCCACGATAATCGTTGCCTTGTCAGTTACGATGTTCTTCCGGAACAACGACTTCATTCGCTTGGATGCAACCGATGAAAAACTGAGTACCCTTTCCAACGGTAGTCTCGCCTTGATCGACTCCATTGAAAAAGAAGACGGCACAATCGAAATCGAGGCTTTTGTAAGCCCGGCGGACGCCATGCCTGAATCCTACGTCCAGACTCGAATAAATTTGCTCAGCGCCTTGCGTGAATTGGAACGGGACAGCAAAAACATTACCGTGGACATACACATCATTGATGCGGAAGACAACGCTTCGCTTACTGCCGAGAAATACGGGGTAATCAACTTGAACGGCAACAACCCTCCCCTGTCCGTTCAGCAAAAAGGTCGCTGGATGACTTGGGACAAGGATTTGTATCTTGGCCTAGTCGTGAAAGGAAATTCCAGCCAACAAACGATTCCATTCTTTTACAAAGGTTTACCCGTTGAATATGAAATTATGAGAACCATTATGGCGGTAAGTGGTTCCTCGGTGAAAAAACGCATTGGAATCTTCAAAACCGATGCTCCGATGATGGGTTCGGCCGGGATGGGCATGATGGGCATTCCCATGGGAGGAGGTTCCCCGGCGTGGGAATTCGTCACTGAACTCAAAAAGCAGTACGACGTACAGGAAGTCACCGGAGGCCCAATCAAGAAAGGTGACTACGACGCCCTCGTAGTGGTGCAACCCTCCACGCTTGAGGAAGAAAAGCTCGGCGATCTGATAGCCGCAATCAAGGCGGGCGTACCCACGGCAGTCTTCGAGGACCCGCTCCCCTTGATTCATGGCGGTTTCCCCGGCACCTACGAACCGCGACGAAGCAACCAACAAGGCGGGGGTCCCGGACAACCTCCCCCACCGGCACCCGGCAAGGGAGACATCTCCAAGCTTTGGAACCTGCTTGGTGTTCACTTCAACGTGGCCCCAAAAGATCGCGTGGAAGGCATAAAGAGAGAATTGGAAATTCTTCGTGCGACCGCAAACCAAACTCTAGCCCCGTTGAAAGGACGATTCCCGGAAATCGACGCATTCTTCAGTAAATTGGGTGATTTGAATGCCAAGGCCGCCGAATTCGAAGCCCGAGTCAAGGCGAACTCGCCTCTGACCCAAAGTGACTGGGATAGCCTCAAATTGGAAGGTCTTCGCGAAACCGTACGAAAATTGGATTACAATCACCCCGTGCGCCAAGGAGTCGAGCAAAGGCTCATTTCGCCAGTAGAGGAACGGCTCAAAGGATTGGAAAAGCGAGTAGTTAGGGATGCATACAACCCGTTTCCAAAGATTCAGCGTTCGGACAATTTCCCCGATGAGTTCATTTACGTGGGTGGAACGGGAAATTCCTTCGGTGAAACGGAAGTGACCTCGGAGTTGCAATATCTTCTCTTGACTTGCCCGGGTTCGCTTTATGACTCCGGTGCCAAAGGATTGACATTCACCCCCATGCTCAGCACTCGAGGAAGCGATGGTTCGGGCGCCACCAGTCTCGACAACTTTTGGACCGGTGGGGTTTTCGGATCTCCCCGACGATTCAATCCGGCTCGAACCCTTTATCAGGGAAATGGGGCTTCCCAAGTAATCGGTGCTTTCATCACAGGACAAGTCCAAGATGGAAACTCCACCAATGAACTGAATCTGACTTTAGTGGCGGATGCCGACGTTCTAGCCGATCCCTTCTACAACATCCGTAGCCGTGGTCCGGAATCCGACTTTCCGCTCGATGTGGACAACGTGACCTTCGCTCTCAACATCGTGGACAAGCTTGCCGGTGAAACAAAATTTCTCGACATTCGAAACCGTCGCCGCCTTCACCGCACCTTGGAAGAATTCGAGAAAAGCATAGAAGAAGCGAGAGAAGTGGCATCGAAAACGATCCAAGACGCCGAAAAGTCAATCAAGAGCCTCTTGGAGGAGGAGAATAAGAAATTAAATCAAGCTCTCGCAGAGGTTCAGACGCGTCAAGGCGCCATGACACAAGGCCAGTTCATGCAAGTGCTGCAAACTGAGGCGGCCAAGCTACAGAAAAACTTGGCGAGAAAGGAACGTGAACTCAGAAAAGGTGCTGACGCAGATATAAAGACTGCCGAAAGAAACCGGGATCGCGACATCAAGAACAAGCAGAACACCATCAAAACCTTGTCAGTCTTCCTTCCGCCGATCCCCTTGTTGTTAATCGCCATCGCCGTTTTTGTAAGAAAACGAGCAGCGGAGATTAAAGGCGCTCACTCTAATCGCGTTCGCAAGTAACGCGGGTACCCTATTTCGCACAAACCGAAAACATTTACTTCTGACATGAACGACAACACTAAAACCTTAGCTTTCCTTGGTTCAGCAGCAGCTGCAATCGCCCTTCCCTGGCCATCCATCCCGCAAGCCCGCGAAGCAACGGCCTCCCGCAA
>JACNJI010000301.1 GCA_014382645.1 Verrucomicrobiota bacterium
CCCTTTATGTGGTGGTCGCGGCCTGAACATTGTGCCAGGGGAGTACGCACGCACCCGCCGCCCCAAACGACGAGGGTGTCTGCGAGCATGCCGCGTTGATTGAGGTCTTGAATAAGGGCGGCGGAACCTTGGTCCACGCGCTTGGCTACTCCTGAAATGGCGCCTTTTACACCGCCGTGGTGATCCCATCCGCGATGGTAAAGCTGAATGAAGCGCACCCCGCGCTCAGCAAGACGTCGAGCAAGGAGACAGTTGGAGGCAAAGGAACCATCTCCCGGCTTGGCGCCATAAAGATCGAGGACGTGTTTGGGTTCCTTGGAAACGTCCATGAGATCCGGCACACTGGTCTGCATGCGAAAGGCCATTTCGTACTGGCTGATCTTAGTGGTGATTTCAGGATCGGCGACAGTGGCGTTACGAAGGGAATTGAGCTCGTTTACGGAATCGATAAGCGAGCGCTGGTCCTGCTTGTTTACGCCGGCAGGATTACTAAGATAAAGGACAGGGTCTCCCTTGGAGTTGAAATTGACTCCTTGGTACTTGCTGGGCAGAAACCCGCTGTGCCATTGTCGAGAGGCTATGGGCTGGTTCTGGCCACCGCCGACTGATGTTAGGACAACAAAACCAGGCAGGTTCTGGGTATCCGCCCCAAGCCCGTAGAGCACCCATGAACCCATACTGGGTCTCCCGGAAATCTGAGTTCCGGTATTCATGTAGGTGTGAGCGGGATCATGGTTGATCTGCTCGGTGTTCATGGATCGGATGATGCATATGTCGTCCGCAACGGAACCGACCTTTGGAAACTGGCTGCAAATACTTTGTCCTGATTTCCCGTAGCGCTCGAATGCGTGCTGGGGACCGAGGCACTTGAGGGCGTTCTTCTTGCCTTGCAGCTGGGCGATGGGTTGGCCCTCGGTAATTGACTTGGGCATGTCTTTACCGTCCATTTCGCGAAGCTTCGGCTTGTCGTCGAGGGTTTCGAGATGAGAAGGTCCTCCGGCCATGCACAGAAAGATGACCCGCTTGGCTTTTGCAGGAATACCTGCGCCTGCAGGAAGGTTGGCGGACCATGCGGGAACAGCACCCTGGGCGGAATTGCCGGAGAGCATCGAGGCGAGGGCGGCTGAACCGATACCTACGCTGGTTTGATTGAGAAAGGAACGTCGTGATTGAAGGTTCATGGCAAGAAGCATTGGTGATGGAACTAGAAACGAGCCGTCGTCTCGTAAATATTAAGAAGAGCTCTGGAAATGCTCGTCCAAGCGGCAAGCTCATGAGATTCGTGATTTCCTGAGGCGGGCTTGGAGCCGGTTGCGATCAATTTCTTGGCGTCTTCGGGGTTGGCTTTATAGCGCTCTCGCTGGGCGTTCAGCAACTTGGTCAGGATTTGACGTTCCTTGGGCGTAGGTTCGCGGGTGAGGGCAAGTCCAAAGGCTCGGGTGAGGCGTGCGGCGTCATCACCTTTCACTTCAATGAGCAAGCGTTCGGCAAGGACGCGTGCGGCTTCTACGAACACAGGATCGTTCAGAAGGACAAGGGCTTGCTGAGGAATATTGGATCGTGGACGTTCGGCCACGCATTCCTCACGACTGGGAGCATCGAAGGCGACCATAGCAGGGTGGGGGAAGCTCCGGCAAACGTAGGTGTAGAGACTTCGGCGATAAAGTTCGTCCCCCTGGGATTGCTGCCACTTACGAGCGGGGAAGTTCAGATGCCTCCAGTATCCGGGGGGCTGGTAAGGCTTGACGCTCTTGCCGCCGATGCTGGGCGACAGGAGATTGCTTATTGACAGGGCAGTGTCTCGCACGAATTCAGCATCCAAGCGGAAACGGGTTTGGCGGGCGAACAGGCGATTAGCGGGGTCTTTGTCTAGGAGTTTCGCGGAAACGGCGGACGACTGCCTGTATGCTCCGGAGGTGACCATGAGCTTCACAAGGCGCTTAACATCCCAGCCGTTGTCACGGAAATCTGCGGCAAGGTAATCGAGGAGTTCAGGGTGTGTTGGGGGTTCGCCTTGGCCACCCAAATCGTCAAGACGTCGTGAAAGACCATAGCCAAAGAATAATTTCCAGGCCCGATTGACGAAAGCTCGGGAGGTGAGTGGGTTTTCCTTGGATATCACCCACTTGGCCAAATCCATGCGACTGGCTCGCTTGTCGCCCGTTTCGAGTTTCCCAAGGAAAGAGGGTATGGCCGGCTTTACTTCTTCGCCGGATTGGTCGAGCCAGTTTCCACGTGGTAGAATCTTCACCATGCGGGGGTTGGTGGATTGGGATACGAGCATGGAGCGTTCGCCAGAGCCTTTTGTCATGGCTTCCTCACTGGCTTTCAGTTTGGCGAGCTGGTCCTTCTCCTTGGCGAAATTGGCGGTGCTCGGTTGATGGACATAAGCTAAGTAGTGGGAACGAAGGGTCTTTTTCTGTTCTTCGTTTCTTTTGTCCTCGGCTATCTTAATGGCGGATTGGACCTTTGATGGTAAATCCTTGGCATTCTTGTTTAGGTTGGCCCAGACCTTTAGCGAGAACGCCGGATCTTTGGTGGGGTCTACGACGGTGACGATCCCCGCCTTGTCCCAATAGACCTTTCCGTCGAACTGCGAAAAGGCCCAGCCATTCAAGCGGGAACCGGGCTTGAGACCGACTTGGGCAGGATCCACTTCTAGTCGCACCCATTTTCCGGTTTCCGGCAGAGGTCCCATTTTTCTCTTACTGACCGTACCCTCTTTGCCGAAATTAATTTTGGATTCGCCCCAGTAGGCGCGGTGCTCCCAAGTACCGTCATTGAACTGAAGCATGATTTGCTTGGGAGGATTTAGGGTGTCGAGATAAACATAAGTGAAGAGGATTGAACCCTCGGCCAAATCAAGGGTTGGGTTGGCGGCAACAAAGAAATGCTGTTTCTGGCCATTCGCCTCACGAACACTAGATTTTTGCCCGCTGAATACCGGTTCTGGCTTACTTACGAACTTCCAAGGCGTATCGCCCTGGGCACTAGCTCCCGGGGGTACGGCGTCTTCAATCCAGACCTTTTCCACGGGTTCCGGCTTCTTGTCCAGCTTCGGTTCTTCGTAGGAAAGCTTCGAAGCTTTGGATAACAATTCCTTCTCTAATGCTTCCTGTTGCTTCTTGATGGAGGCAAGCTCCTCGTTGTCTTTTTGCACGGGAACCAACCACTTACTTATCGTGGTGGATGGAATCTTGAAGTTGGGAGTCCTTCGCCCAAGTATATTTTCCTTAATGTCGGCGAAGAAGGCGGCGAGGGAATAAAAATCCTTGGTCGTAATCGGGTCGTACTTGTGGTCATGACACTGTGCGCAACCGGTGGTGGCGGCTAGCCAGACGTTGCCGAAGTTTCGCACGCGGTCCGCCTGATAAATGGTGACGTATTCATCTGCTTGAGCTCCGCCTTCTTCAGTTGTCTGCAGGAGACGATTATAGCCGGAGGCAACCTTTTGCATGGGAGTTGCCTCCGGAATGAGGTCGCCGGCAATGTTCTCGATCACGAACTGATCGTAAGGCAGGTTTTGATTGAATGCGCCTATGACGTAGTCGCGATAGGAGGAGACCTCCATGAAGTTGTCGCTGTGGTAGCCCGAGGTGTCGGCAAAGCGCACAAGGTCAAGCCAGTGCAAGGTCATACGCTCACCGTAACGAGGGTCAGCTAGAAGTTTGTCGACAAGATTGCCATAGGCACCCTTCGACGTGTCCTTCACAAACACTTCGGCATCTTCGGGAGTGGGAGGAATTCCCAACAGGTCGAGATAGAGACGACGAAGCAGGGTCACCTTCTCGGCCTCCGGTGATGGCTTGGATCCTGAATCAATTATCTTCGGGAGCAGAAGTTGGTCGATTTCATTGTGAAGGAAGGGATCATTGGACTTTGGTTCAGCCAGTTTCGGCTTGTTCAATGGACGGTATGCCCAATGTTTTTCGTATTTCCCACCCTCAGCTACCCATTGCTTCAGGATTACGATCTGATCGGCAGATAGTTTCTTTCCGCTTTTCTTGGGCGGCATATGGTCGTCCTCGTCTTCCGTGGTGATGCGAGCGATTAGTTCGCTCTCCTGTGGCTTTCCGGGTACGATAGCCTGGTGACCACCCAAATCGGCGAGAGGACCTTCGGGTATGTCGAGTCGCAACTTTGCTTTGCGCTTATTCTTGTCCGGGCCGTGACAGTGAAAGCAGGTTTCCGACAAAATGGGTCGCACGTCTCGAGTAAAGTCTACCTTCGCGAGGATGCCTCCCGATAAAGAAAAGAAGAGGGCAGCAAAGAAGCCGATACGTAAATTTTTCATATGAGGGATAAGATATAAATTCCTAGAGACATCGGTAAAAGCGAAAAACGGTATAATAAAGAAAGAATGATTACAGGGCTATGGAGAATTTGAGTAGTCGGATAGCTTCATTTCAATCGGTGAATAAGTTGGAGGAGGTGCCGTTTTTTCAGTATGTCCGTAAAAGATTAGCGCGATAACTCGTTCGTCGGGAGGGGGATTAGGTATACCGACCACTTGCCGGAAATCACGATGCTTCCAAACGGGTCCCGTGCTCCACTTTGCGGCGATACCGAGATTGTGCAGGAGCAGAAGCAGGTTTTGGCAAATGCAGGCGCAGGTCGCATAGTCTTCCTCGATTGCGTTGGGTTTGCTGGCGACGAGTTCGGATGAGTGGTCTGTAAAACAGGTAACTACGATCAATCCCGGCGAAGAACTCCATTCCGTAGTTTTTTTCGCGGCACGGTCAATGAGGAATTCGTCAGGAGAATCACCGGCGACGATTTCGCCGAACAGACGTCCGACTTCCTTGATTCGAGATTTGTCCAGAAGGTAAAAACGAGCAGGTTCCGTTCGGTGGTGATTAGGTGCTTTACGAGCAACGTCGATGGCATGTCGAACGTCAGCATGGTCGGGTTCTTGATCGTTGAACCATGACGGCTTTGAGGTTCGACGGCTAGAAATCAACCGTTCCAGATCTTGTTGAGAAACAATCATTGCTTGGTGAATTGTCGCAATATTAGGTCCTGCCAAAAACCAGAGAAACATTGGATCCGCCAAATCCGCTGCTGTTGCTGAGAATTCGTTCCGCTTGGCGATCGATTGTTTCGCGAAGGAGGTCTAGGTGACCAATGGCATCGTCGGGTTCCTCCACATTGGCCGAACCTGGGAGAAAACCGTCCTTTAAGGCGAGGCAGCAAAAACCCGCTTCCATAATACTAGAAAGGGAGAGTCCGTGGCCAGTAAGACCCTTGGTGCTAGAAAAAGAAATACTTTGCGGTTCAGGGAAAACTTTCTTGATAGCACACAGCTCAGAGGCATCCCCGATGGGGGTGGATGGGGCATGTGCGTTTAGGTAGTCGATTTGAGAAGGTTCGATTCCAGAGTCGCGAAGAGCATTTTTCATAGCGTTTTCGAGTCCTCTACCTTCGGGGTGAGAAATCGCAACATTGTGCCCATCGGAGGCTTGCCCCCAACCGAGAAACTCAGCGTAGGAAGTCGCTCCTCTTCGGTTTGCTTCTTCCTCCGTTTCGAGAACTAAGCAGACGGATCCCCCTGTGCCGACGAAACCATTACGGGTCTTGTCGAATGGCCGTGATGCCATGGTTGGGTCTTGATCAAGTGAAAGAGCCCTCATTCCGGCAAAAGGAACGATGCTTTCGAAGTTACAATCTTCCGCTCCGACCACCAGCATACGTTTCTGCCGTCCGAGCCGAATCTCATCCAATGCGGTGCCAAGGGCATGCCCTGAAGAAGCGCACGCAGAAACAAACCCCGATGAGGAACCTCGTATGCCGAGTGCCGACACAAGATTAAAACTGAGCGTGCCTGCAATTGATGCAATGATGGCAAGTGGGTTGCATGCCATCACGCCAAGGTCGTCCATTTTCTGAAAATGCTTGTGAATACTTCTCATTGAGCCGCCGGAAGCCGTGTATAACCCGGAAGCAGGGTTCGAGATATCTCCTTCCGATAATCCGGCGTCCTCGATTGCTTGCCGTACGGCACACCAAGCGTAAAGGACATGGGGCGAAAAACTACGTATGAGCGTACGAGGCACTTGATATGCAGCGGGGTAAGTCCAGTCCTCAGGGTCTGACGACTCTAGGTCGAACTCCTTGACTACCCCCGCAACTTTCACCGGCGAAGATTCAACTTGAAGTTCTGGGTGCCTTTCTATCCCGGAAGTCAGTTTCCGCAAACTGTCCGTAACAGTAATCCGATCATTCCCAATGCTGGTTATGAATCCGATTCCGGTAACAAAAATCTTTAGGTCCATGAAGAAGTTAAACTAGGCTCTGGTATTCGGAATGAGCAACGCTAAATGAGTCACGGCATGGTGCGAGGAGACGCAGATGGAAGAACTGGCCTATTTTTCGAATTTCGAGTTTTGAGAAATAGGCAAACCATCGACGTGCTTAATTTCTTCAACAAGCGTCCCATCGGAATCCCAGTTACGCCAGACTCCATGGGGAATTCCTTTTTCGTGTCGCTGCTCCCGCCACTTTACCCCACTCGGACGCCAAATTGTAGACAAACCATCCTTTTCGCCGTTAAGAAAAAAACCGGCCATTTTCTTTTTACCGTCGGGATACCACATGGTGAAAGGACCATTGTTTTTTCCATTCTTTTTTTGCCCTCGCCAACGCGGTAAGCCATTGTCGTAAAAAGTGCTCCAGAAACCCTCAGCTCGGCCCTCCTGTAGTTCTCCTTCAAAAATCTTTCGGTTTTGTTCGTCTAGACCGACCGTCGAACCCTCGGCTTGACCGTTTCGCATTTCGTATAACTGGCGACCGTCCGTAGTTTTTACTATTCCATTAAATCGGGAACGATTTACGTCGGAATTTTGAAAAAGGTCGGCTTCGTCTGTCGCCTCCTCAGTTCTGTCCTGCAATTCCTTCTCACCACAGGATTGGATCAATATAGCGGAAAGGAACAAAAACGTGCGCAAAGTCTTCAACAGAGTAGGGTCAAAGTCCTCAGGAACAGGTCATGCAAAACACTCTACAAATACTCGCTCATCAGGGGCACCGATTGAGTGGTGGAGCCGATCGGGCTCGAACCGACGACCTCTTGCATGCCATGCAAGCGCTCT
>JACNJI010000348.1 GCA_014382645.1 Verrucomicrobiota bacterium
GTCGAGTAGGATCGGCATATAAAATTCGCCATGGGGGCAGACGCAGTTGGCTCAAGGTCATTGTCGGCAAGGGGGCAAATGTATGAAATTGATCCACGCTGAGAGTAGCTTCACAGGCATTGGAATCAAGGAAAGCCTCGACAGCCCAGTTCTCGCCTATGCCCGTGGCGTTTGCCTCGGTTGTCCCATTTGCATCTATTTTCCACTTCCCGTCACCGGTTTCCGAGGCGGATATAAACAAGTGGGGGATTCGCAGGGTTTGCCCCAGTGCCGTAAGAGAAAGGTCGCCGGCATTTACGTCGAATGAGGGAGAGACCAGGGAATCGCCACGAATGCCTGCCTTGCCTTCGATCAAAGCGAAACCGCTCAAAAGCGAAAATCCATCAAGCTCGTATGGCAATGACCACGTAGCCATTGCCTTTTTCAAGGCGACTAGGTCGGCAAAACCAAAATGAGAACTCAACGAAGTAGCATTCTCGTCAGCAACAAAGCCGGCCAGAACGGAAATAGGCGCCTCTCCGATAGAACCATTGATGTCTAGGCTGATTGAACTCGATCCTGCCGACAGGCGTGCATCGACCCGAGCACGACCTTGAGAATCGCCATAATTCAAGGTAACGTTCGCGTCATGAAGTTGGAGATCCCGGAAGGCGGGCTGCTCCAAAAACAAACGAATTTGTTCCTCGATGGTTTCATCGGTTAAGGAAGGTTCGGTCAACTCTTCGACCCACGCTTGCATATCCAATACAAGGCGAAGGTCGAACAATTCCAGTTTTTCGACCACTCCATCGAGGACTTTATCCAAATCGTAGGCAACAGCCAGTCTGGCTAAAGTCAGGTCCGTTTTATCATCCGACAAGCGAAGACCCGTTATGGAAGAACCCTTAGGTGAAACATCGACTTGCTCGATAACGACTGTCGGCTCATGAAAACCCACCTCTTCAGCCTCTTTCGCAGTATAATGCTCGAGCAATCTCGGCAAACGCCACCATAGGATCGACAAACCGCATACCAGCAATAGGAAGATGCCGAGAAGAAGCCGTAGGCAAACTCTCCTGAAACGCGAAGTATTGAGTTCCTTGTCACTCATGTCATTTGCACGATGCGCGATGGAGGAAGAGTGGAAAGACAAAAGAGTTTACTTCCTTTGACGAGAAAATCCATTATGGCTAACGTTTTACAAAATGAAAGTTCCATTATGACAAAGGTAGGATTCATTGGTGCGGGAGATATCTCGCTGTTGCACGCCGAGGGGGTCAAGGAAACGCGCGGAGCCGAACTGGTCGGCATCTGGAACCGCACTCGTTCGCGAGCAGACGAGAAGGCCGCCTTGTTCGGCTGCCAAGTGTTCGACTCTCCCGAATCCCTCATGGAAGCCGTGGACGTTGTCTACGTACTCACGAACATGGAGACTCATCACGAATATTCCCTGATGGCTATCGAACGTGGTTGTCACGTACTCGTGGAAAAGCCGACAGCCATCACCATTGACGAAATCCTCGAGATGAAGGAAGCCGCCGCCGCCAAGGGCGTAAAGATCGCTCCCGTACACAACTACATATACGAGCCAAGCGTCATGCGGGCCAAGGATCTAATTGAAAGTGGAAAACTGGGCGACTTGGTCGCCGTATACGTTCTCTACAACATCCACCATCCCGAAGAGGTGGCAGCGCGATATCCGGGCGTAATTCGACAAATCCTCACTCACCATGCCTACTGTACCCTCTACGCAGTGGGAGAACCGGAAAAGGTTTCCTGCATGAAAGCCACTGTCAACGACGGTTCCGTTCCTCAGGAAAACATTGCCATGGCCACCTTGAAAATGAAGAACGGGGCCCTCTCCCACCTTTGCGCCAGTTTCGCCGCCGACGACCATGCGAGCGATCCCTGGACCTTCATGATCAAGGTGATCGGCACCAAGGGAGCCACTCGCTACAGCTACCGAGACTGGGTCGAAAACACACCCGCCGTAGTCCATTCGCAAACCTATTCCGCCTACCCCTATACCATCCGGGCAACAGGCAAGCATTTCATTGAAAAAGTGGTCGGGCTTGGCGAAGAGCCACTTTCTACTTTGGACGATGCCGTGACCTGCATGAAGATCATCGAAGCCTGCGAAACCTCCGTCGAAGAGGAACGTCACGTCGTCATCGAATAATTCCGAATCGATCATGGCCCGCATCGTCGCGATTTGGCGAGATTCACTTCACACGATCCTCGACATCTATGAACGACGTCGCGGTCCGCTAAGAATATTCTTTCCGCTCCTATTTCTCTTCTTCGTTTTCCTGAACGTGGGTTGCTATTGGTGGGGAATATTCACCGCCTTCCCGCAGTACATGCTTACCCAAGAGGCAAACCACTACCTAAAACTCCAGTTCCCCGTAGGAATCCTCGGGGCCCTTTTCGACAGCCTGTCCTTCTTTGTAACAATCTGGATTATTCGCAGAGCCCTCACCGCCAAAAGCACTGCTGAATACGTAATGCACCTCTCGCTGGACTTGGTAATCGCAATGATCGCGACTTTTTGGGTGCTCTTCGTCTTCACCTCGGGCGGCTGGTTCATAAGCCTGTTCGAGACCGTGCCGGAAGAACTGACACTCCGCGGCGAGAAATACACCACTCGGGCCGTCCAAGCCCTCCAGGATCCCACGGGACGCGAAAACGCCAAGAACATCTACTTCGGAATCATCATGGGCGTATCCGCCGCTCTGCCCACCTGCCTTCACCTACTACTCTTTTTTTGCTCCTGCCTCCAAGCTTTCAGAAATAAACTATTCGGAAGCTCACTCAGTCATAAGCAAACGAAGGGAAACGATCTCCAATCCGAGGAATAAAGGACTCAATTATATCGCTTGCACTGGCCACGAACTGTAGAAAGTATGGTAATTATGCCGAGCATTTACGACCTAAAGCCAAAATTTCAAGGTCTATTGCGACCGATTACGAGAAGTTTGGTTAATCTTGGCGTCACCGCAAACCAAGTAACTGTTTTTGCCGCAGTCTTATCCATCGGAGCAGGAGCTTGCCTTACTATTTGGCCAACTGAGAAGTGGCCCTTGCTCATGATTCCGGGTATGTTGTTCGTTCGTATGGCATTGAACGCGATCGACGGCATGCTGGCTCGCGAACATGACATGAAGTCCGATCTGGGAGCAGTGCTCAATGAAATCGGAGACGTCGTATCGGACTCCGCCTTGTATTTGCCCTTGGCCCTTCTGCCTGGTTTTCGCCCCGAACTGATTGTCGCCATCGTGCTACTTTCCGTAATCAGTGAAATGACCGGAGTCGTGGCCGTGCAAATCGGGGCGAGTCGTCGCTACGAAGGTCCCATGGGGAAAAGCGATCGCGCCCTCGCCTTCGGATTGATCTGCCTTTTACTTGGTTGCGGCGTACCGGTAGAACCTTGGCTCGAGATTGCCCTTGGCGTCATCCTTATTCTGCTACTGGTCACGATCTTCAACAGAGCCAAACGCGCCTTGCAGGAGGTGAAAGAATGAACTTCATGACGCTCGATCCATCCGTTCGATGGAGTCTCGCTGCAATATTCGGAGCTCTCGTACTCTCAACCGTAATCGTTCAAGCGCTTACTCGCCTTAAGCCGTCCGGAGATTTTTCCAACCTCCGCCAGAGAGTGAACTCTTGGTGGGTGATGGTCACGGTATTTTCTCTGGCCATGACCCTTAGCCGAAACGTATCGATCCTCTTCTTTGCATTCATCAGTTTCCTGGCCCTCAAGGAATTCCTATCCCTTATTCCAACAAGACGGGCGGATCGGCGGGTATTGTTTTGGGCGTACTTGGCGATTCCACTCCAATTTTACTTTGTACACTTGGAATGGTACGGGATGTTCATTATTTTTATTCCCGTTTACATGTTCCTGTTGTTGCCGCTCCGGATGGTCACAATTGGCCAAACAAAAGGATATGTCCGTGCGGCAGGAACCATCCATTGGGGGCTAATGCTGACGGTTTTTTGCCTCAGTCACACTGCCTTCATGCTGGTTCTTCAGGAATCCAAGGCACCTCATTCATTCCCCGGACCGGGTCTCGTTCTCTTTCTAGTCGTGCTTACCCAGCTAAACGACGTCTGCCAGTTCATTTGGGGAAAATCACTCGGGCGCCGGAAAATACTGCCTAAGGTCAGTCCCGGAAAGACTTGGGCGGGCTTTCTGGGAGGAGTGTCCACCACGACCGTCATCGCGTGGCAGGCGGGGCCATTCCTCACCATGCTCAACGAATGGCAATCCGCCGTGGCCGGATTGATAATAGGGGTCGGAGGATTCGTAGGTGACGTGAACCTCTCGGCTTTGAAACGCGACCTGCAGGTCAAGGACAGCGGCAGTCTACTTCCGGGTCACGGTGGCATACTCGATCGAGTGGACAGCCTCACCTATACCGCGCCCCTCTTCTTTCACTACGTTTATTGGCTGTATGACTTCCAGACCTTCGGCACGAGCATAGCGCAATAAATGAACAAGCTCTGCCGCTTGCTTTTCTTCGCGCTATTGGTGCGCCCCATCATGCTGGTCTTCCTCGGACTGAACGTCCGTCGCCGAGAAGGATTGCCCGCCAAAGGCCCCGCAGTTCTAGTGGCTAATCACAACAGTCACCTCGACGCGGTCACTCTGATGAGCCTGTTTCCACTTGGGATACTCCACAAGTTGCGACCTGTTGCCGCTCAAGATTATTTTTTCCGCAACCCTTTGTTAAAATGGTTTGCCCTAAATATAATGGGAATCCTGCCACTTGACCGAAAAGTGAAGTCGAAGCGCCGGCACCCCCTCGCCGGCATCGACGAATCTCTCGGTCAAAACGACATTGTCATCGTGTTTCCCGAAGGTTCCCGCGGAGCACCCGAGCAGTTGGGCGAAATGAAAGCAGGCATCGCGCACATCGCAAAGAAAAACCCCGAGGTCCCGATAATCCCCATCTACATGCACGGTCTGGGAAAAGCCCTGCCGAAAGGAGAGGCCCTCCTAGTCCCCTTCTTTCTAGATGTTTTCATAGGAGAAACCCTCACTTGGAGTGGAGACAAAACGGCATTTATGGAGCAGTTGACGCAGCAAATAAAGGAACTCGCTGAGGAGGGGAATTTCTCTCCTTGGGAGTAAAGCTTCTAGCAATCGCTTGGGGACTGGCCGAAGCGACCGTCTTCTTCATCGTTCCCGATGTTCTGTTAACCTACTTGGCGCTCAAAGACCCAAGGCGGGCAACGAAAGCCTGTATATGGACATTGGTTGGAGCATTGGTCGGAGGAACCGCAATGTTTTGTTGGGGACACTACGATCCGAAAGGCGCTGAAGGCTTCTTGGCTCAAGTCCCTGCAATAGATGAAGAACTGCTCAATAAGGTCGAGCAGCAGATCGATGATGACGGAGTGAAGGCAACCTTCTTCGGCCCTATGGCCGGTCGACCCTACAAGATCTACGCGGTTTACGCAGGTGCCAAAGACATTAGCTTCCCGAGCTTCCTGCTCGTCAGCATCCCCGCTCGCCTTCTGCGTTTCATACTGCTTACTTGGATCACTTGGTGGGTAGCAAGCAAGCTTTTGACCAAGCTACAGACAAGACAAAAGGCATTCGTCCTGACAGCTGTCTGGATTGCGTTCTACTCTTGGTATTTTGCCACAATGTAAGGGTACTGCCTTGACTGTCCCCGCAAGCTTGGAAACTCTCATTCGAACTAGATTCTCATAGCAACCGAAAGACCTTTATGAAAATTACTTTTCTCGCCATCATCATCACCCTGCCTTGCCTTGGCGAAACCAGTCATTGGTACAAGGGAAACACCCACGCTCACACCACCTTGTGCGGCCATGCCGACTCCACTCCCTCCGTGGTAGCCCAATGGTACCACGACCACGGATACCACTTCGCAATTCTGAGCGAGCACAACAAGTTCATCGACCCCAAGACGGTTAAATTGAAGGGTGAAATTCGCGAGGATTTCCTACTCCTTCCAGGGGAAGAGGTCACGGGACGCAAAACGGTACACAGTACGGCCATGAACGTGAACCGCCTCGTGCCTTGGCACTTCGACCACGAGCATCGCTCCAAGATCATACAAAAGCACGTCGACGAAACCATCAAGGCCGGTGGCGCCACCATCCTCAATCATCCCAACTTCGGCTGGGCGGTGCAAGCCAAGGACATGCTGCCGGTCAAGAAGCTCTACCTCTTCGAGCTCTACAACGGCCACCCCTCCGTGCGTAATTTCGGCGACCACCGCCACCCTTCGACCGAGCAGCTGTGGGACGACCTCCTCACTCAAGGCATGACGATCTATGGCGTAAGTTCCGACGATGCCCACCACTTCGGCCAATGGAACCCCGGCAAATCCAATCCTGGCCGGGGTTGGGTCATGGTACGGACCAAGGAGCTCACTTCCGACACCATCACGGAGGCCATGACTCGAGGCGACTTCTATGCATCCTCCGGCGTGATGCTAAAGAAAGTGGTTCGCGGACCGAAGCGCATCGAGATCGAGGTGGACGAGGAAGCCACCGACAAGGAACTCGCCTCACCCATCCTCATCGGGCACAAGGTGAAGAAAGGCAAACCCGGCTACCTCGTCGAGTTCATCGGCCCAAAGGGCAAAGTCATCGAATCGAGTGTGGAGACAAAGGCATCATGCCCCGTCAACCTGCCTTACCTGCGCTGCAAGGTGACCCGACGCATAAAGCAAAAAGACGGAGACCTAATCGAATACTACGCCTGGGTTCAACCCGTCTTCACCGACGATCGAACCAAGGACTCCGAGTAATCTGCTCTAGCAAGCACAGCCTCGACTATTGGCTGGCTTCCTCCGCTTTCCGTACACGCTCCTTGGATGGAGGGTGCGAAGATAGGTACTTCAATCCTTCTTCGCCGCCGTGTTCGTGGGAGAGACGGTTGAGGGCGTCGGCGAGACGCTGAGGGGAAATGCCGGCTTCCCGCAACAATCGGATGGCATAGTCGTCCGCCTCGCTCTCGAATTCCCTGGAATAAGCGTCGTGCATGAGGATTGCCGGCAGGGCGTTGAGGGCTTCACGAAGCGTATCGGTGGCCTACCCTAACACAAGGTAGGAAAGCACGGCGA
>JACNJI010000308.1 GCA_014382645.1 Verrucomicrobiota bacterium
GCCTCGGCCAATTACGAGTCGCTCATCCGCAAAAAATACATGGATGCCACCATCCACCCCGGCGCGATCAGCGGCGATCCGGTCGTGAAAGTGCGCCTGGTCATCGCCCGAAACGGCAGGATCCTCTCAGCCCAGGTCATGGTCAAATCCGGCGTCGCGAGTTGGGATCGCTCGGTGCAAAAGGCACTCGACCGCGTGAAGTTCATCAAGCCGTTCCCTGAGTCGATGAAAGGATCACAACAAACCTTCAACCTGAATTTTAATTCACGAAGCTTCAGTTAAACCGAAAGATGGCATCATGAAGAAGGGCAAGAAAGTAGTTTACGTAATATTCAGTATAATCCTAATGGTGATTGTCCTGGCTCTTACCAACCCGGCTGTGGACGAGCATAAGGCCACTGTTAATAGTGCCTTCAAAGAAGAGGCGATAGAATCCCCCGAAGCTATCTTGTATGGCGCCATCAACAAAGTCATCGAGGGAATTGGAGTTTCGCTAATGGAGTATAATAATTATGGAGTATGTTCTTTCCTTAAGTATCAAGGCAGGGTTGCTTCATTCGGGATTCTTGGGAATGTTTGGTTCATCGGCACAATTAGTGACGTCAACAATGAGTTATTCGGAGAACAAACTCAAGAAACGCAGCAAGATGAGATTGCCTATTCAAAACCAGAACCCACCGAGAAAGACGAACGTGCATCTAAAGCAAAAAAATCAAACCCCAAATCTAGAAGCAAAGCACCTGATCTCCTCCAGAATGAATCCGATAATCTAATAGGAGACCTGTTTAAGCTGGGCCAGGAAGTCATAAAAGCTGCTGATGAAGTTGGTCAGGAAATCTTTGCCCTCACATTGGCCGAGGAGAACAAAATAGGCAAAGAGGTGCATCAAGCAATCAAGAAGGAGGGTAAGATCATTGAATCAACCGAGATAAAATCAAGGCTTGAAAGACTGGCAAGACCGTTAATCGCCAAGACCAAAAGGAAAGGCATCAAGTACACGTTTAGCATCCTCGAAGATGAGGAAATAAATGCCTTCTCCCATCTCGGCGGCTACATCTATTTCAACAAGGGTCTGCTGGATGATGTTAATACAGATTCGGAATTGCAGTTCGTTCTGGGCCACGAGATCGCCCATGTCGACCTCAAGCATTGTGTTGAAACTGTGACCTACGCAGCGCGAGCAAGTGAATTGGCCAACGATGAAAATGCCGGCCAACTGATTCAGATCGCTTACAAGCTGGTTTCCCTTGGCTACAGTGAAGAGCAAGAATATGAAGCCGATGCCTGGGCATTCCGCAAAATGTTGGCATCCGGAGCAACCCGCTCTGAAGCCAGTCTTTGGACCAAGAAACAGGCGGAGGAAGATGGCGCTTCAGCAAACAAAGCCAGGCCACAAACCCTGGAAGAAGAGTTAATTGCAGAGGTGGAGAACCATTTTAGCTCACACCCTCCCTCCAAGGAGAGGTATGAACGACTTCTGAAATTGGATTTGAATTAGACATTATTTTATTTCTTTTCAGAAGGACTAGATTTGGGTGTATCTTCTGTTTTTGATTCCACAGGCTTAGGTGTTTTGTGCGAAAACCTCTCCTTCCTTGCGCATAAAACCAACTCTTTATAGCACAATGTTAATTCTTCCAATTTAAACAAATCAATTTTTACACCCTCTATAACGCCCCGCTTAAATGCAAATCCATATTTGTCATCACCGTTTCCTATGCTTATTTGTATGGACTTGCCGAAGATGTATGAAACCAAGCAATAAACAAAACCAATCGTTGAGATAATTAAGGATGCTAAAATAGGAACTGGGGTCCCAAAAAAATTGAAATCTCCTTGGATAAATTCGCCAAAGTCGTTAAAGCGGAAAAATGCCCCTAATAACAAAAGTAAAAAACAAAAAAACACGAAACCCATAAAGAGCTTAAAAACAGGACGGTAATATCCCTGAGCGATTTCAACGATTGCATCATTTGGAATTACCGTTCTTTTGTTGCCACTGAGATTGGACTCCTCGAATTCGGTAACATCGTTAAAAGCTTTCAAGTGGCATTTGCTTTCTATTCCAAAAACCGCCAAAAGGGTCGAAATAAGGCCGGTTTTTCTTCCGCTTATGTCAATAATTAGCCCTTCTCCTATCCAATGTCTTTTGACGGAGAAAGATTGGAGAACAAGCAACTCCTTTGATGAAAAAATAGTACTAGTTACCCCCTTTAATATACCAATTAAGAAAGGTATTAAGAAAACACCTATAATAATTAATTCCCATGGCCCCATTCCCCCAAATGCTAAAGTTGTTATTCTATAATTAACCATCATAACGAGCTTTCATTTTTCTTCGGTATTCAATTCTTCACTTGTTTTGCTGCCGTATTTATGAACAAGGCAGGCGAGTTCACTTTTTATCCATGACACATTATCAATGCGAGGTAATTGTCTTGTGGCCTAATATAAAAGAATAGTCAACTTCGCCGCCCCCTGGCCAGAATGACAAACAGTCCAACGGTCGTCGCCGCCAGGATGATCGCTCCGAAAACATAGAAGATGCCGGGCGGCTTGGGTTCGTCTTCAACCGGCTCGGTTTCGTCAACTTCCTGCGCCGGGTTTCGTTCGCAGACCACCATCAGGGCGCCGCCTTTTTCCTCGTCCTCCATTGCGGGGTTCCCCCAAAGCATGCCCAAAACGATGCCTGCCCCTCGTGAGGACTCCCTGCGCAGGTTTTCCAGCAACTGAGTCGGTCTGAGGTATTGTGGTTCATGAATTTTCCACTCTGCGGAATCGTTCTTCCGGAAATACTCTCCGACACCATTTATCATACCACGAGTGTTTGTTCCTCCTTCCTTCTTGGTATTCATCAGGCCCGCCAGGCTGTCCGGATGTGGAATGGCCTTGATTCCACCCACAAGCATATTGGCTTTCAGTGATGGCGTCGCATCCACGTCCAAGTCAAAAATCCTGGCAGGATTCAAATTGGGGTGTTTTCCCCGAAGCGCCCATGCGACATTGCCGAAAGCTGCGGGAGCGCAAAATCCTTTCCAGTATGGCACCGCATATTGTGAAAAATCCGGGAAGTTTTCCTGCAGCCATTTTTCGGGCAACTTCATGTTACCGGTATTGGGTTCTCTGATTACCAGGGCGACATAAATGCATCCGATAGCAATTCCTGGGTAATCGACGTACAACCATTTCCCATCGTTCAACAGTGGAAGGGTCGTTGGATTTGACTCAAAGTTGTGCACCTGTCCGTCTCCTGGTTCGGACAACAAAATCATCGGTTTACCTTCGGTCGTCATGTCATAACCAACCATGGTCGTTGCGTGCCCAAAAATAATCTTAAAGACATTCTCAACAGAGGCAGGCACAACAAAGGGTCCCGGAGAGGTTGTGGGTTCGGGATAATTATCGGGCGGCGGTGTTCGTGTTCCTGGAGGTGGAATAGGAGACTCGTTGACGGTGGTTTCAGGGTCAGGTGTTGGTTTTGACTCCTGTTCTGGAATTGGTGTACTGATTGGGTCAGGAATCTCTGGGGCATCCTTGTTCAGTTCAGCAAGCGCGATTTTGGTAATATCGTTTTTGCTGTTGGTATAGAGGACGGTGGGCGTGCGGGGCAGCACGACATCCTGCGACGAATCGACGACCAGGTCATAGCCCAATTCCCTGGCCTTGGCATTGATGACTTCCTGGATTTCCTCGAGCCGATCTTTCCGCAGTCCCCTGGTCCGGTCTGCCAAGGTCTTTTGTGCATTCTGATTAAAGTCGATGATTTGCTGCTCCAGACGATTTATTTCTAGATTTTTCCCCTGGGCCTTTTCCCGGTCATCCGCCCGTTTCTCCTCGGGATTGGCTGGATCCTTAGAACTGGCGTTCAGCCGGTTGTATTCTTCCCGAAGCAGGTTGATGTCATCGATCATGCCGACCCGGGCCTTGTCAAAGTCGGTTCCGCGCTCCTTGAGTTGATCATTGGAAAGTTTGGTTTTCCAGTAGCTATCGAAGACCTTTAGGAGATCAACGGTGGCAATCTTGACGGCTTCCTGCGCAGCTGCAGTTCCGGCGAAACAGGTCAGGGCCAGAGTCATGGCAGTTAGTTTGACCAGGGGCAAATGTGTCATGGTTATCACAATTGCACTAATCTTCACACCCACACCCCATCAACAGCATAGATGCAACTGTTGCGAGAAGGAGTGGTTTCGTGGTGAGACAACTTTCATCGCGTTTAGGGAAACGGCTGAATAAAGGAGTAGTGTTCGTAGCAAGCACCCATAAAATCAGTACGACCAGTTAAGATTAGCTCTGTACCTTATGCCAATGATTGATTCACCTTAGTTCCTGAATCCATTTGGATTCCTTGGCGCGGAAGAGAAACCAAAGCGCACCGAGGTAAACCAACCCGACAAACAGGAGCCAACCCCATTCCATCAGCAGGGCGTTTGCATCAAAGCCCACGGCCGACATATCCATCGCAGCGGCGGCAGGTCGCGTTATGGTCAGTAAAGAACCAAAGGCAACAATGATACCCTGCGTTGTTGCGGAGGATCCATTGAGATAGTCCGTAAAATTTTCAATGGGGCCAAACGGGGAATTTGCATCCCAGGCAAGTATTGCGTCACCAAAAACCACACGGCTAAGCAACACTTGAATTAGCAGTGCCAATGGCAAAACCATCACTGCAACGCGTTCGCTCTTTGAGAGGGTTGAAATTATCAGTCCGAGAAGTGCCCCTCCAATTCCAGTTATCCATAGTATCAGCACCGAAACAATCACGCTTGTGGACTCCAATTGGTCAATGGCTGTATCTTTAATCAGCATGAACGATGCACTTAAACGGGCGGTCAGCAATAGCAAAACAGCCACCGGAAGCAGAATCAAAATTGCGTTGAAGATCTTTCCCAATATGTAGGCATTAGGCCGTAATGAAACAAGGCGGTCCCGAACGTACAGCTTTCGTTCCCGAACAACTTCCCGGACCGTCAAGGTCATGCCTACCCACAAAGCACAAACAACCAGGAAAAAATGAATTGATACTGAAATAGGTTGATTGTGCAGGGCAAGCAAAGTCACCAATGCAAGGAGGACAGGTTGTATGAAAGTCAGATTTAACGTCCCCTTGTCACGTTTAAAGGCCAAAAGGGAGCGCTTGAGCGCCACATTGAATTGGATGAGAAAACCGGGCGGTTCTGGGATGGTTTTTTCAACAGAAGCCGGCGCAAAGCGCAGGGTGCCATGCGTTCCATCGGATGATTCAATGAACGGATCCGTGTCCACCTTGGGGCCATACTTTTCAACCTGCTGTGTTTCAGTCTGTTTGGACAACTCAAGACGGGGCAGTTTCTCAAAAAGGTCCGCAGCATTACGGACGTTGAATCTGGAGTACAGGTCCAAGGGCGCTCCCTCATAGGCTAATGTGCCGGCCCTGTTTGCCTGACTTTCGTTCTTTATCAGGCCCAGGACTATGAGGGAGTCAAAGAAGTTGATTGTGTCCAATGTGTGTGTAGTGCAGATGATCGTGATGCCTTTTCGTGTTAATCCACGTAGCACATCCATGAGGCGGGCGGCAACCCCGGGGTCAAGTCCGCTGGTGGGTTCATCGAGCAGAATCAGCCGCGGGCGCATCAAGAGTTCTATCGCCACGCTGACCCGCTTGCGTTGCCCACCTGAAAGGACCACCACCTGCTTTTCCCTGTGCTGACAAAGATCAACCTCCTTAAGCGCGGATTCTATTCGTTTATCCAATTCATATTCATCAAGGTCAGGCAGGCGCAACCTACCGGAGAACAGCAGGTTTTCGTACACGGTCAACGCCCCATAAACCAGGTCATCCTGCGGAACGATTCCCAACTGTGACCGAAATTCAACTTCATTGCCTGTTACAGGTGTGCCCTGGTTGAATGTTACTTGGCCCTGATCTGGTATAATTGTGCTCGAAAGGCAGCCGATCAGGAGGCTCTTGCCTGCGCCGCTGGGTCCCAGGACCCCAGCAAAAGTGCCGGATTCGATGGTGAAATTCAGATTTTCAATGAGTGTCTGGCCATTGCGTTCAACACCAACCTTGTTCAGTCTAATCTCCAGTCCTTCACTCTGAAGATCGATTTCAAGGGTCGATCCATTAAAGACATATTGAGGACTGCAGCTATATCGGACAACATCCCCAGGCTTAAGCTGGGCTGTTTTTATCTTGCCACCGTTAACGAATGTGCCGTAGCGACTTTCCAGATCATCGATGGAATAAAATCCGTTATTTTCCTTTAGGGAAAAATGCGTCCCCGAAACCGCTGCGTGCTTTACGATAACCCCACATTTGGATGATCGCCCCAAGACGATAGACCCGTTTTTGGGAACTTTAATTGTTTCAGGCCAAGGATCATTCATGATCATTCAACAGGAGAATTTGTTACTCCTGTTTACCAAAATAAAACGGTTGAATCTTCGTTACCGCAACAGGCTTCCCATCCTTGATTGCCGGTGAAAACTTCCATTGCCGAATCACCCGGATCACTTCGCGTGTGAATTCGTCATGAGTGAAGCGGAGAACCTCATAATCCGTTACCCGGCCCTCCTCGTCGATCACGATCAGCAGATCCACCCGGCCCGAGACACGGTTCATCAGCAGCTTGGGCGGGAACTGCGGCGGAATCCGCACCAGCGGACGCGGCTCACGGTCCACGTCCGAGAGCTCGAAGGCCGCTTTCTGTTTGGTATTATCATACTCTTTAAGACTAATGTCTGATTCTTCGATTGTTTTCTTAACACCAGGCATCTGTGAAGCTATAACGTGCCCGTTATCGGCTGCCTTTTGAAACCATTTCAAGGCTTCCTTCTTATCTTCATTCACCCCTTCCCCTTTTTCACACATCAAACCAAGATTGAATTGAGCACTGGCATTTCCCTGATGAGCTGCCTTGCGAAACCACTTGAACGCCTCGACATCGTCTTCCGGCACGCCTAGGCCATTGGCATACATCCAACCAAGGTTAAATTGAGCACTGATATCACCCTGATTGGCTGCTTTAAGATAAAAATTGGCCGCTTCTTTATGTTCACCCTTGTTATAGTGAACATAGCCCATCTCTCGTAGAATTT
>JACNJI010000175.1 GCA_014382645.1 Verrucomicrobiota bacterium
CCTAGAACCGAGCTCACTTGGGATAGACTGTCGATCCGGCTAAGCTCGTTAATAAAGGTTTCTCTTAAAGCAGTCACTTCGAGTGTGTCATTGGAGGATTCGTTGCAATTCCTTGTCCGTGGCCCAACCTTTTTTGTCCCCGGAAACCGAGCGGGCAAGATACCACTTTACTTCATCTTTCGTGACATGCATTTTCAACTGGCCTTTCTCGTCTTTATCGATTCTTACGACCTCGCCCGGTTTGAGTTCGGCATTGGCGTCGTTGGCACCACCGGCGTAGCGGCGAAGCCGAATAACGGCAGTTTCGTTACCTTCGTTGGTTTTAGCCGGAAGCACGGCGACGGCTTCACGCACGAGGAAGTCTATGTTGCGGTCTGCTCGCCATATCGCGTAAGTCCCAAAGGCCACAATTCCCGCCCAACCGATTACCCCGGCGATTTTAGCGAATCCGGAAATATAAGATCTAGTTAGAATCAAGCCCAAGCAGATGCCTAGCCAGAAGGCTATTGTAGTAGCCCATACCCAAATGCTTATTGATTCGGGAGCGAAGTAAAAATCGTCGATTGAAGGGGTGACGGGAGGTAGTCCCACTGTTTTCCGGACGAAGGCTAGATTGGAACTGAATTCCGGATTTCCAGGATCCAGTAATAATGCTTTTCGATAGTGGAGGATCGCCTTACCCGAGGAACCCGTCTTGTAGTGTAGATTGGCCAGATTGCCGTGTAGATTGGCCGAATGGGAAATGGCAACGGCTTTTCCATAAGAGGCAATGGCTGTTTCCAAGTCACCTGACGCCTCCGCCCTAACGCCGTCGTAGAATGGACGGTTTGCCTCGTTCCCGTTAACTCCGCAGGCAAATGTCGCGGAGATAAGGTATACCACTAGTCTTACTAGCTTCATGCTAAGGAACGAATGTTTTTGAGGAGGCGCTTGATCCGTACCTGCCAATCCAGAAGAGGTAGGTCTGATTTGGCGTCTCCGGCAAACTCGTGAGCGTCTGCAGTTTCGAAAACTTCATTGAT
Source organism: Verrucomicrobiota bacterium (assembly GCA_014382645.1). Taxonomy (GTDB): domain Bacteria; phylum Verrucomicrobiota; class Verrucomicrobiia; order Opitutales; family Seribacteraceae. The sequence goes on from JACNJI010000175.1 coordinate 1,023, forward strand.
CTCGGATATAAGTACGTCGGAGGCTTTTCTTTGTAGTAAGATGGCGAGTACCTCGTCTCGGGCCAGAGTCTCTGGCTTTTCTTGTCCTGACAACGCACCGACCTTTTCTCTTATTGCCCCTCGAGTTGCTCGGAAAAACCCCATGGTGTCGTTGAAACGAGTCGCTCTTTTCATGTCGTCCCGCAATTTTGCGAATCGTTTGGCTGAGCTATCCCTTGAAGAGCTTCTTTGCCGTATTCTCCATCCTATAATCCCGCAGAAGCAGATGAGTGGCGCGATTTGCGCATACCAGAAAGCGGAGGAACGGAAGACTGGTTCGGTAGTAAGGGACTTACGCCATTCGCTTGGCTCGCTTTCAGTTTGAAAGAGATTGCGGGCCAGTTCTGAGTTTGGTTGTTTCTCAGTAAATGCGAATTCAGGTGGAGACGGGTCCACCCATGTTTCGCCGGCATCGACACGAAGGATATGCGAATTTCCCGATGCATCGACGTATCGTTCCGAGGTCGGATCGAAATAGGCAAAGGGAACGGCGGGGATTTCTATCTGTCCCGGTCGCAACGGAGTTACCACATAGTCGAAACTTTGGGTTCCTTCGTATCGAAGGTTTTCATCGCCCTCGAAGGAGAATGCAGGCGGTCCCACCTTTATCTTTTCACTGGAATCGATTTCTGGAGCGGGCATTACCCCGAAATTTCCTTTGCCCGTTACTGTGAAGGTTATGCGCACGGGGTCGCCAACAGTTACTCGTTCCGCGTCCGTTGCCGAATTCGTGGAAACGGTGCCAATGGCACCACGGAACGCTTGCGGTCTTCCTTCCATCGGAAGAGACCTCACCTCAAGTTTTAGTTTTTCGGAGGTTACCGACATCGCTTCTTCTCGACCGAATCCAAAAAATGGATCACGGAAAAATGGATCCTGTAAAAACGGATTGCCCGAAGGAGAATTTCGATTGTTTTGAACACGAACGCGAACGGTCATTTTATAGAATAATTCGTGCATGCCTTCCATTGCTGCGGTGAGAGCCACGGGCCATGAATAAACAGTATAGCTTTTCCCGTTGCGGGAGGTGTGTTTCTCGATCGGACGGTTGATCTCGCTTTGGGAAAAAGCATCTCCGTTTTTTTGAGGAAGTTGCACAAGACGAGTTATGGGTAGGCGCTCCCAAATATAAAGGTCGACTGAGCCCAGCGTGGTTTCACCCTCGTAGAGGTATTTGCGAGGAAGGTTTACCTCTAGGAACAGAGCCTGACGAAGGTCGGACTCTTGTTGTTGAAGAGCTTGTGCTCGAAGCACATCTTCTTGGTTCGGTGGAAGGACGCGGAGGGTGGCGGCAGGAACACGATGAGGAGTGCCTTTCACCGAGAGGTTCCATGCAGGGATGGTGAAGTTTCCGTGCCTTTCGGGTTTAACGGCAAAGGAGAGTTCGAGGCGAACGGAAGGCACTCCATTGAGAAAGCTTGCTGCGCGAAATACGCGCGGATTACCGGAAATGCCAAGTCCGGCGACGGCGGGGAGACTGCCTGCAGGAGATTGTTGTGAACCGTGAATAGTTACTTTGTAGGTGGTCTGTAGGTTTAAGGTGATGGCGGAAGGTGAAAAGTTCGCCTCGATGCGAATCTTTTGTTGTTGTCCGATTGCCGAAAAACCGACCAAAAGGAAAGGCCACAGACAATGAAATAGGTGAATGATTCTTGTCACGATACTCTAATAGTCCCTTCCTCGTCGGGGAGTTTCGACCACTTTGCCCTCGATGTCCAGTGGCTCAGAGTTGGCCTCGATTTCCTGAAGTAGGCGTTCATAGAGAGCGTTCACTTCTTGGGGGACTTCCGGTGGTGATGCCGCAGTCTCGTTTTCGCCGTCCTTGGGGTCTTGCGGGTTTGGGTCGGAATCCGAGTCTTTCGGGTCCGACTCTGAATTCTGATTATCTTTTTGTGAATCTCCTTGTCCTTCCTGCGGAGTGGAAACACCGAAGTCGAGATGTTGAGCAACCGTTTCAAAATCAACGGATGCCAAGTGAGCTTTTTCATCGTTTGCAGGAAAGGTGACGTTTGCATCCTCCCCCTCGACTTGAATGCATAGGACGTGTTGCCCGGGTGGGACGACTTGAGAGAACTCACCTGATTCGGATGGTTTGAAAGAAGTTTCGTTTTCATCGAGGGCGAGATTCCCGTTTCGATCGAGAAAGAGATTGGCTCCGGAAAACCCTGTTTCATTGTCGTCTCGATTACCGTCTCGGTTTGCGTCATTCCAGACAAAACCCTGCAACATGGGAGCGGCTCGGTAGGAGAAGTGGACTTGGCGGTTGCCTGCTTTTGGCAGTTCCACGAACTGTGTCTTTAGGTTGTTCGGATTGAAGGGAGGTGGAGGTGGCGCGAGTAGTGGGAGCAGGGTGACGCCCTTTGTGCCATTACTTTCAGCGGGAACGCATCCAAGTTGAAAGGAAGTGGGGTAAGTCGCAGAAATCCACTCGATGGCGTATCGACCTTGATCGTCAGTTTCGACAAAAGGCTCCGATGAAGCGTTATGTTCGCCGTCGTTGTTTTGATCCCAATAGATTTTGCCTGGCAATCGCGGTTCTTTCTCTTGTGGTCGTCCGTCTCCATCGACATCTCTCCATGCAATACCTGAAACAAGAGAGAGCAACGACTTGATTCGGCTTTCGATTTGTTTGGCCAGTTCGTCTCTGTTGACATTGGCCTTTGGGTTGTCGTCAATAGACATGGCCGCTTCGTAGTGCTGCAAGGCCTTTTCCCACGCCTCGCGTGCCGACTTTACGTCTATCCGATCCAGAGCTTGATTGGCTCGGTTGTATTGAAGGTTCCCTAGAGCATTGAGAATTGTAGATTGAAGGGAAGGCTCGTCTACGGTTCCGTCCAGAGCTTTTTCGAGGAAAGTCTCGGCTTTTTCAAGGTTACCCGCATCCAGATGAGTGAGGCCGGCGTTTAAATGAAGGCGTGGGTCAACCTGCTTGTCTTCGCTTTTAGTGGCGTTTATCTCTGCCTCGTAATAGGCGGCAGCTTTTTCAAACTCCTTGTTTTTATGGGCTTCCTCAGCTCTTTTTATATTGTCCCTCCGGAAACAGCCAGAGATGAAGATCAATATCATCAATGCGAGCGAGGGGGCAATTGCACGAATCCGTCGTCGATTGCCAAGCAGAAATTCGGTGGCAAGCATGAGCATAGCCAATGCCACAAAAGGTTGATAACGTTCGATTGGAAGTTCCTGTGAGAGAATGGTGTGATGTTTGCGGTGGCCGATTGCTTGAAGTTCATCGAAAACTCTAGCCAAACCTTCGCCGGCGGGTCCCAATTGGAAGTACTTGCCGCCGGTTGATTCTGCGATGGCACGTAGAGACGTGTCGTCGAGTTTTGTGACGACGGCTTTTCCTGCCGGATCCTTAAGGAAATTGCGTGCCCTCTGTGGAATGGGATCAAGAGGAATTTGAGCCCCTTCTTTGCTTCCAATCCCGATCGTGTAAATCCGCACGCCTTCCTTGGCGCTTTCCTTGGCTTTCTTCAAGCCTTCCCCTTCCAGATCCTCCCCGTCGGATATAAGTATGAGGAAACGGTCGCTATCATCCTCGGAAAAAGATCTGGCGGCCTCATCTATTGGGCGGGAGAGATCGGTTCCTTGGTTTTTAATTACGCCGACTTCCATTTCTCGCAAGGTTCGGCGAAAAGCGGAGTGGTCGAGGGTCAGCGGGCATTGAAGAAAAGAGGTTCCTGCAAAAGCTATGAGACCGAGTCGGTCACCCTTTACTTTTTCGAGGAGATTGGAAATGCCTAGCTTTACCCTCTCGATCCGGTTCGGTCGCACATCGCGGGCGAGCATGCTTCGTGACACGTCCAAGGCGAGAAGCACATCGATTCCGGTCGGGATCGCCTTCCGTTGGCTTTTGCCCCACTGGGGTTTCGCCAGTGCCAAGAAAAGTAGGAGAATGGCCGCGGCATATATGACGTTTCGAGCGATGGTCTTTGGTTTGGAGTGAGATTCGGCTAGCTTGGAAAGTAGCTTAGGTGCTGTGAATTTCTTCAACCGTCGAATTTTCCGTAGTTCCGACCACCACAGGAAGAATCCGACTGCGGTAGTTGCAAGTAGGCCCGACAAAAGCCATTCCGGGTGGGCAAAGAGATTCATGGAATCCTTAAGAATACAGTTCGCGACAGGACTATTTCAATCAAAAGAAGAAAAATCCCTGCAGTCAAAGGCCAATGAAAGAGTTCCTCGTAGAGAGCGTTCACTTCGTATGCGACTTCAGTTTTTTCTAGTTGATCGATCTCTTCGTAAATATCACGAAGAGCGGTTTCGTCTCCTGCCTCGAAGAACTTGGCGCCCGTGGTTTCGGCGACTTTGCGCAGTACTTCCTTGTCCACCGGATAATGGGCAATGGTCACTTCCGGATTGCCGGAGGAGTTGCGAAGCAAGTCCCCCGTCCGTCTATCATAGATGTAGGTTCGAGTTCGAGTCGCTTGTCCTACCGCAATTGTATAAATTTTTATTCCGTCTTTCTTCGCGCCTTCGGCAAAAACCAGTGGGCTGTGCCGGGGTGGCGGGTCGTCCTTGCCATCGGTCAGAAGAATGACGATGCGACTCTTTGCTTCCAGTTCTCGAACGCGGTTGATGCCTTCACCCAAAGCTCCCCCGATGTTTGTTCCCGTCTGGAGCGTGAGACCTACTCGCATACGGTCGAGATTGCGGTGCAGGTGTTCCTTGTCCAAGGTTAGAGGGCTGAGTAAGTAGGGGTTTACGGAAAAACCTATCAATCCGATCCTGTCGTGCTTTCGCATGGAGACGAAGTCCTTGATCACTCGTTTCACTACTTCGAGGCGGGTGATGGGTTTGCTCGGACTCTCACTCATGTCCAAGGCAAGCATGGACGCGGAAAGGTCAACTGCCAGAACTATGTCCACGCCACTCTCTTGAATGGTGCGAGTACTTTCATCCAATTGTGGTCGAGCAAGAGCGATTGGAAGGCAGACCAAAGCGAATAATCGTAAGGTTGGTGGAATCAAACGAGCAGGCCAAGCGCTTCCTGGTTCCGCACAGCGCAAGAGGGCCAACGATGAAAACTTGAGAGTGGAGTTTCTTTGCTTCTGTCGAAACCTTACGATTATTAGCGCTATTATCACCAGGATGAACCACAACCAGTGAGGCTCTGCCAATCGAAAGCGTTCCCAGTGCCCGAAAGGGTTCATCCCATGTCCTCCGACGGTTGGTCGTTGCTTTTCGTTGCTTCTTCTTCAAGTCGACGGTGAGAGTCTTTCACAAAGTGGACGGCGGAATCGAGCAACAATCGAAGCCCCTCCGCGTCAATGCTTTCTCTCGAGTACTTCACCATATCGCTACGATCTACGAATTCGTGCAAGAGATCGTCGTATCTTTTGCTGAAAAACTTGTGTTCCGCTACTTCTCGGAGGAATTCCTCGCTTGTCAATTCCATTGCAGGAAGAGCAAAGCAGCGCTCGACGTACACGCGAAGCACTTCCGAAAGACGGAACACAAAAGGCTTTGCATCCATTCTGTGACATTCCGCATCTAGGGCATCCAGTGCCTCGATGGCCTCCTCGTACGGATCGCGTGTGGGGATCGCAGTTTCTGCGGTTTCACCTTTGTTCCACCGCTGTCGCAACCAAAAGACAAAGATTATTGTTATGGCGATTCCTCCCGCCAGAGCCAGAATCCACCAGTTTTCCGTTAAGAGTTCAGAAATGCTTTTGTACAGGGGGATCGGTTCGTCGCGTTCTCTTTTTTTTTCTAGATAGGAATCTTGATTTTGGGCGTAACCAATTCCCTTTATTGCGATGCTAAAAAGGGACAAGAGCGTTAGTTTTGCAGATGCTGGAAACATCATCCTCTTCTGCGGTTTCCCCTGAGTTTGAAGAAATCTCGTAAGCGGTGAACGTAGTCTGGGTCCGTGGAAAAAACAGAGCAGTCGAGGCCTCGCCTAAGAAGTCGTTTTTCGAAAACCTCTACCCAGGCGCGGGATCTTTCGTAGTAACGCTGGCGGAAGGGCGTCGCGGAGGGAATGACCGCGGA
>JACNJI010000113.1 GCA_014382645.1 Verrucomicrobiota bacterium
CGCCGCGAGTATCAGGCTCCACCGAGCCAACGTTGTCGGGTGGCGGAGAAGTTGGTGTGCCAAGGATGTTTTCCAACACCCAGACCCCACGCAGGACCGGGGATGTGTAGGTCCCATTGGCGGTGACCTTGAGGATACTCGCCTGCGTTAACAGCCCACCGCGCATGCTGTCTGGCGGCAGCTTTACTCTGCGGAATTTCTGTCCGACTACCCCTTCGATGCCATAGTGACTGGCAAGCCTGCCATTGAGGTAGGTAAAACCAGATTCAATAAAATTCAGCAACGATAGATCCTTGTCGAGGATCTCCTGGAAGAATAATTCCGTTTCGCTGACCATTGAAAGTCGAAGTAACTCGTCAAACTCAGGATACAGATTGGCGTCAGGTTCTGTAAAATTGATGTGGCGCAAATCCAACCACTGACCCGTGAAATTCTTCGTAAACGCTTTTGCTTTGGGATCGCCTAACATTCGCTCAATCTGAATCTTGATGACGCTGGGGTCTGATAATGCCCCCGTTCCTGCCAGTTTAAGCAGTTCACGATCAGGTGTCGAACTCCACAGAAAGTACGCAAGTCTGGAAGCAAACGCATACGCCCCAATCTTCTCGCCTCCCGGCTCATCAAGAAACAAGAACTCCGGTGAGCAGAGGATGGCCTTCAGACTCACTCGCAAGGCTTCTTTAAACTGATTTCCCGCAGTAATCGATTCTTGAAAGATCTTCAAGTATGGTGCGACCTCCTCCGAAGTAACCAGTCGACGAAATGCGTCCGGCAGAATTCTGACGATGACCTCCTTAGCCTCTTTGACGGTGGCAGTTTCGGGATCTACATCACCGAAAAGATAGGCGCGACTAGGGGGGGGCCACGCATCGATTGGACCTTCAATGACGATATCACCGATCTCGATTCCAGGCTCTGGATAGGTGTCGGCATCTTTCCGGGTGTCTTTAGTGTTGTAGCATTTCGGCTGAAAGGTTCCACCATCCTGCACTAACTGATCAACAAACTCGATGGTCGTCCACTTGTCGGGTGGCACATCGTAGTATCCTACCAGGTGCCGCTCTCGCCGATTTACGATTGTATCACCAGCGTAGATGCGCAACGTGACCGGTTTGTCACTTTGGACAGCCCTGACACGCATGGTTCCTCGGTAGGTCCCTGCAGGCGCCTGCAAGCGGGCAAAATTCACCAGATTAGTCGGACAGTACCCCGATTGAAAAATCACCAACCCGTCATCGGTTACCCGGAACATCTTGCCAAACTGGCCGTCGGTCGGTCTGCCTTTCCAATCCACTTGCTTGAGTAGATTCGTTTCGTGGCGGATGAATTTGGGTTTGGTAGGTTCGCCAAATACGGCGTCCAATACAGAGTCTGCCGCATCAAGATATGCCTGCATGGCCTCTGCGGAAACCGCTAGCCCTTCACCGACAGTGTCAAATCCATCTGTGGATGTATCCTCAGGTAGTCCAGTTATCTGAACATCGGTCTGAAACAAATCACGCACCGTGTTCTCATATTCCCGCCTGTTGAGACGGCGTAAAACCACTCCTGCCCGTTGGTTCTCTGCATCGCAGATGGATTCAGCCAGCAGGCGCTGAATTTTCTGAGAACTGGTCGCATCCGGTCGGGGTTTCTTTGCAGGCGGCATCTCACCCGAGGCGATACGGTCATGAACGAGAATCCAGCGCCGAGTATTTTCTTCATCACTCAAATCGAAATCGAGTTCGTAAAGGTCTATCCCCCCGTCGGCATCAGGGCCGTCATGGCAATCCGAACAGTGCTTCTTCACAAACTTTTCAATTTGGTTCGGCAATGGAGTCTGCGCCTGCACAGTCGAGGGCATCCACATACCCAGAACGATTGCGATTGCCGCGTTACAATAGACCATGAGTGATTCTTGACTGGTTCCACACACCACGTCAATGCCTCTAGAATGAGGTCCTACCCGGATTTCAGGGGATTCGTAGGCTAGGATCGCATCCGCGGGGATCGCGACCCTTTAATAGGGTATGGAACAGCCATGGGACGTCTCTGATGTGAAGCTGGATGTGTCGGCGGCGGGGAGGGGGAGGTGTTTCTCGAGCAAGACGCCGGCCGCGCGTGGTGCGGCAAATCGATGCGCCGTGGGTCTATCCCGGCGGGAGTTTTACTCAGGCTACTTGATTTCCTCAAGGGCCTCGACAACTTCGGCGAAGCATGGAGCATTGCGTCCGTGTATCTCCAGCGTTACTTGGAAGCGGCTCAGTTGGTGTTCGACAACTCGATCGCCTTGTTTGAAAAGCCCGGGCATTACATCGTGTTCGTCAGTCGAACGAATGAAAAAGGCCATACGACAACTGTGCGGCTATACGCGAGGATTGTATGGAAGCTCGTATGAATCTGAAATCAACATCGCTGCTCGCCATGGTGAAGTGATTGTTAAGACGCCTTGTGTGGATTAAATGTACATGACGCAAAAACGCGTTAAAAAAACGCATTAGCGAGGCAGTAAGTGGTCGTAACCCTTAAGGGTCCGTCTATTGTATTACGTAATGAAGATTCACTGCATGAAGGTTCGACTTAGGTTTATTTCCGGTTTCTTCCTTTTCAATTTGATGTGGTGGCAGGGGCTCATGGCGGCCGATGCCGTCACGCCATCGCGTCCCAACGTCGTGCTGATCATCAGCGACGATCACGCCTGGACCGATTACAGCTTTGCAGGGCACCCCCACGCCAAAACCCCCAATATCGACCGGCTCGCCGCCGAAGGGCTGACCTATTCGCGCGGTTACGTCACCACCGCGATCTGCAGTCCATCGCTGGCGACGATGCTCACCGGGTTGCACCCACATCAGCACGGTATCACCGGCAACGATCCAGTCCGTGGGCAGCCGCGTACGTCCTGGCTCGACCCGTTTTTCAAAAAGCCGCTACTGCCCAAACTGCTCGCCGACGCAGGGTATCTGACCTTGCACACGGGGAAATTTTGGATGGGCGAGCCGGCCCGCGTTGGATTTACCGACGACATGGGCTCTACCGGGCGACATGGCGGAAAGGCCCTTTCCATCGGCCGCAAATCGATGGAGCCGATCTACGACTTCATCGACAAGACCAAAGAACAGAAGAAACCGTTCTTCGTTTGGTACGCCCCGTTCCTGCCGCACACGCCCCACAATCCACCGGCGAGGCTGCTGGACAAGTATGCAGGAGTTAAGAGCGCCAAGTATCTCGCGATGATCGAGTGGCTCGACGAGTCCTGCGGCGAGCTGATGGGGCAGCTGGAGGAAAAGGGCGTCGCCGACAACACGCTGGTGATCTACCTGGCCGACAACGGCTGGAACCAATACGGCAAGGCGCATCCGTACGAAAACGGTGTGCGCACCCCGGTCATCGCCCATTGGCCCGGCAAGATCCGACCGCGCAACGACGAGCGCCGTCTCGTCACGAATCTCGATGTGGTGCCGACGATTCTCACCGCTTGCGGCGTCACGCCCCCGCCGTCATTGCCCGGCATCGACTTGCTCGACGACAAGGCGGTGACGGATCGCGATACGCTGTTCTTGTCGAACTTCGCCCACGACATGGTGTCGGCGACGGAACCGGAAAAGAGCCTCTGGACGCGTTCCTGCGTTCATGGCAAGTGGAAGCTGATCACCTGGATTGAAAACCCGCCCAAAGTGCGTCCCTATGGCGGAGGTCATCGCCACAAGAATCCCGGCGCGGATTTGGAACTATTCGACCTCCTCGCCGACCCGCATGAAACGAAGAACCTGGCGAAACAGCACCCCGAAGTGGTCAAAGATCTGCTCGCGCGGATTGACGAATGGTGGAAGGTGGACTGAGATCATCCCGTGATCCGGGATTGCTGAAGTGATACTCGACACGAAACCACAACGTCACAAAGAGATTTAGTTATGCGACACAAACAATCCATATTCACGCTGGCGGCATTGATGTGCACCGTCTTGTGCGCCGGCGCGGCAGAGACCTTGATCAAGGATGACCCTTCCTTCAAAAAGGACGTCGTTCCTTTTTTCGAGGAGTATTGCATCAGGTGTCATGGCCCTGAAAAAAGCAAGGGCAAGATCTCGCTGCACACACTCGACGGAGATTTGTCGTCGGGACGCGAGCCGGAGCGTTGGGAGGACGTACTCGAAATGCTCGAAAGTGGTGAAATGCCGCCCGAAGACGAAGCTCAACCGAATCAGACCGAACGCATGGCAATCGCCGACTGGATTAATCGCGGACTGCGTGATTACGTAAAAAAGGCCAGCAAGGCCGCAGTCGCCACGACGACCCGCCGGCTGACGAACTTCGAGTATCAAAATACGATGCGAGACTTGTTGGGTTTTGAGCTCGAGCTGACCAAGGACCTGCCGGTCGATCCGGACAAACCGTATCATTTCAACAATACCGCGAAAATGATGATGATCGGACCGGATCAGCTCGTTCGCTACAAGGAAGTTGCGCGCAAGGCAATGGGGAGCGCGATCGTCGACCCGGGAAAGCCGGAAATTCACCGGGTCAGCTCGAAGTGGGAACATGGGAAACCCGGCAAAGGGGGGTTGTCTCAAGCTGAGATAGGCGTCTACCAGGGACCCGGGGTCGGAAGAAAAACGATCGGAGTGAAAAGCTGGCCCAAGACCGGAGAGTTCAGGATTCGTATCAAGGCATCGGGGAATTTCCCCCGGGGATTCGAGGAAGTCGCCCTAAGGTTGGTGATGGGGACCGATCTCCGCCATGATTCGGGATCGGGAGTCTATCATGAAGTGGGAATCGTTCATCTAACGAACTCTCCCGATCAACCTGAGGAGTTTGAATTTCGGGGGCGCATTGAAAACATCCCGGTTCAGCCGGCCAGGGCGACCAGAAACAAAATCATTCCACCCAGCATAACCATCACCGCTCAGAATGTTTTCGACAACGGGGAACTGAACGATCACCGCAAGAGCGGGTTTGACGCATCCTGGAGCGCACGGGCCCCCCGCGTGGTCCTTGAGTCGCTCGATTTCGAGGCCCCCGTGGTCGAGGTCTGGCCTCCTGAACACCATACCCGCATCCTTTTTGAATCGCCTTTGCGCAATGAAAAGCCCGAGAAGTATGCTCGCGAGGTCATCAAGCGCTTCATGACGCGGGCGTTCCGACGTCCGGTTACCAAGGGCGAAGTTGATCACCATCACCGTATCTATAAGATCTACGATGCGGAGTTCGACACCCTTGAAGAGGCGATGCGCGAGACCCTTGCGATGGTCCTGATATCGCCGCAGTTTCTTTATCATGCGGTGATTGATGACGTCGCAACCTCGAAGCAATATGAACTTGCCTCGCGTCTATCCTATTTTCTCTGGGGAAGCATGCCGGATCAGGAGCTGTTTGATCTCGCTGCCTCAGGAAAGCTCAAAGACCGTGCAGTCATTGAGGCTCAGACGCGCCGGCTTTTGGCCGACAAGCGGGCCTTGGATTTTGTCGGAAACTTCACCACCCAGTGGCTGAGCATCGCCAAGATGAAAACGGTGAACGTCAATCGTGATCTTTTTCCGCGGTTTCTCTACACCGTGCACGTCGGTGAGAGGCGCGGACAGGAACAGTTGTTCCGTCCGACCATTCGCGACCATATGCTTGAGGAGACGGTGGGCTTCGTTGGCGAACTGATCCGTAAAAACGTGAGTATCATGAATGTCGTCGATTCAGATTTTGCTTACCTCAACGAACCGCTCGCAGTCCATTATGGGGTCGAAGGCGTTCGCGGATTGAAGCTTCGTGCCGTCCCGATCAAACCAGAACATCGTCTTGGAGGACTTCTGACGCAGGGGTCCGTGCTGGTAGGGAATTCCACGGGTTCGGCTCCACATCCGATTTATCGCGCGGTCTGGTTGCGTGAGGCGATTCTGGGCGACGAGGTCAAGCCACCACCGGCCGAAGTCCCGGCCTTATCCGATTCCACCGGAGATTCCGCCGATGAAGCGGTCTCGATCAAGAACCTTCTGGCACTCCATCGAAACAAGGAGAGTTGTCGTGATTGCCACGTCCGTCTCGACCCATGGGGGATATCGTTCGAGCGTTACAGCGCGATTGGTCAATACCAACCCTTGATTCCCAAAGACAAGGTGCGGGTGGGTGGTTTCAACCACAAGCAAGACCAGAACTTTGCCGGCTATCAGTCCTACCTGAAGTCGATTTATACCGAGAAAGTGGACGCCTCCTCGCGGGTGCCTCACGGACCTGCCGTGGACGGCATGCAGAAGCTCAAGAAGTATTTGCTCAAGGACCGAAAGGATGAAATCGTCGAAAACGTCATACGCAGACTGATGACGTACGGAATCGGCAGGGAGCTAACCTATCGCGACCGGTTTGAGGTTAAGAAATTGCTCGAGCAAGCGGAGCAAGAAGGATACAAGTTTCAAGAGGTGATCGTATCCATTTGCCTGAGCCCCGTGTTCAAGGAAACTGCAATCAACGAATAACAATCCCATGAAACAAAAATCCTGGAATATCAATCGACGAGAGTTCGTACGAGGTGGTGGCGTTGCTCTGGCCTTGCCATTTCTTCAAGGCATGTCTTGGGGCAAGGCTACGGGGAAGGTTCTGCCGAAAAGGATGGTGGTAAGCTACGTTGCCTACGGAGTCTATGAACCGAAAACCAAGGACGGCTCTCATCATGATTGGAACTGGTGGCCGTGCAAGGACGCCGGTCCTCTCACCTTCAATCAATCGGCCGCGCCCTTCGCCCCGCTGAAAGATTCCGTGAGTTACCTTCGTGGTCTCGAACACGCAGGTGGGGTTGGCATGGGCGGCCACAGCAGTGGCGACGTCTTCGCTACCGGTGCCGACATGTCGGGTATGGAAAAAACAAACAACGTATCCGTCGATCAAGTTGCCGCGAAGGTTAATGGACATCATACCCGTTATCCTTCGCTCGTGTTGGGCACGGAAGGTGGCACGGGTTCGTATGGGAGCGCCAAGACCCTCTCGCATTACGGTCCCGGTCGCCCGATCCCGTCGATGCACCGGCCCCAGGAGATTTTCAACCGCCTGTTCAAGCCCTACGC
>JACNJI010000353.1 GCA_014382645.1 Verrucomicrobiota bacterium
GGACATGGCAGACGTTTCATAGCTTAGGACCTAATTATCTGCGATATTTTCGCCGCGGCGCTCGCCCGCAGCCTCGGAGGTCGGATACAGATTCACGCCTCGCACCAAGATCATATCGTCTACACGCCCAAGGATACCTCCGGCAAGGTCGAGCGTGGGCAAACCGTTGGCGCCTTCTCCCCAATGCGGAAGAACAAGATCGCCGGTGCGGTAGCGCAGTACAGGACAGCCTGCTCTGCCCAAAGTGGTCAGAACCAGTTCGCCCTGTTGACCCTCACCAAGAGTTTCGCCCGAAGTGGGGCAAACCACCTCGGCCAAATAACTTTCAGAAATCACTCGCAAACCGCCCTGCCCTCCCGGTGTCTCATAAGCAACGGGCCCGACCTCCGTCATACCGTAATGATCAAACATTTCCACTCCTCCCCAAGCTTTGCTGATACGGCGTCGCAACTCGCCCATACTTCCGCCCGGTTCACCCGCCACGATGATCTTGCGAATCCGGGACGAGGCAATCTCGATACCCCGCTCCGCCGCCACCTCGGCCAAATGCAAGGCGTAGGTGGGAGTGCAAAAGAGGTATTCGGCCTTATGCTCGAGAATGGAGCGTAATCTTTGCTCACTGCTCATTCCTCCCCCGGGCATACAGAGACACCCCCGCCCGGAAGCAGCATCGAAGGCAGTCCAAAAACCAAGGAAAGGCCCGAAGGAAAAAGCAAAATGGCAACGAGCGCCCGATTCCACGCCGGCGGAATCCAAGACCCGCCCCCAATTGCCCAGCATCCAATCCCAGTCCTCGGGTAGATCGAGCCAAGCCATAGGCTCGCCTTTCGTCCCGCTGGTCTGATGAAAGCGCGTGTAGCGTTCGAGTGGAAAACTCAGGTTTGTTCCATAGGGCGGATACTCCAAGCGATCGCGAGCCAACTCGTCTTTTGTGGTAAAGGGACAGGAGGCAAGGAAATCTTCAATGCTTGCAAAGTCGGGAGTCAATTCGGTCCCGTTCAGTTTGGCCTGCTGAAAAGGATTGCTCTCGCAGGCTATGCCCACGACCTCTCGCAGGCTTTCCAGTTGGCCGGCTAACAAGCCAGTCATCGTGCCGCTCTCAGGTTTTTCCCTCCACCGTGGCGGGACTCGCCTTCGGTGGTTTAGGGGTATACTTCGTAATCAGGTAACCACCGAAGGCCGCGAGGCAAATCCCGGCAATAAAAGGTGCTTTCACGAAAGCCCAGTTGCCCTCCTTGGTCGTACTCACAATTGCGTTCACCATGGGAGCTCCTGCGAAAATGATGGACATGATCACAGGAACATATGCGGGTGAAGGCATTTTTCCAAAGGCAAGCAACACACCCAGAGCTCCAATCGCTCCGAGTGTTCCCGCAATTAGCGACCACTGCCAGCCCTTTGTAGGAAAAGTCCAAAAAGCAATGTTTCCACCCTTAAGCTTCAGAATGATCAAGGGAGCAACCACGGCGGTTAGAAAGTAGGCTAAGCCGACCCAAAGAAAAGCCATAAGCCGACCGTTTTCCTTGTCGCCCATGTTACTAGAACCAATGTGCATGCAAACCCCATAGGTCCCCCAGCAAATTACGGTGATTAAAGCATAATATAGATACTGCATGATTAAATCTCCTTTTTGTACAGCATCCGGAAAACCAAGATAATGTCGATGTCGAAAGATACTCCCGACAAACAAAAGGCGCCCCGGTTTCGGGGCGCCTTTTGCAAGTTTGTTTCGGTTGTGATATTTTAGCCGGCAGAGTCGGCTTTCTCAATTTTTTCGATCTTCTTAAGGATAACTCTCTTTTTCTTGCCCGTTCCGGATTCATAACCTTGACCAGTAATAGACACCTCGGCATCCACTAAATCGTCCAGGTTAACCTTGGATTTCTTGCCCAATGCCGACTTGGTTAGCCGCACCGTTCTTCCATCCTTAGTCGCGATAGAGTAGTACTTGTAGATCTTCCCGTCTTTGCCCTTGGTTTCTTTCTTCGAGACCTTGCCCGACAAAGCAAGAGGCCCAACCTCGGGAGTGGTTTTTTTGACCGCAGGTTTTTTCTTAGGGTCGGCTTTCTTAACCTTTTCCTTCGCGGCGGGCTTTTCCGCATTTTCCTTCGCGGCAAGGGAGAAAACGGGACCAGAGAACAGGCCAAATGCAAGCAGGGTTATAATGATGTTTTTCATATTTTTCTTTATTTAGGTATTTATTGTAGGATTTGGATATTTTACACTAGACTTGTTTGATTACCTCATTTCTAGTCTGTTGCGGCAATTTTTTTAAATGGATATTTCATTTTTAGTAGCTCCAGTTATGGAGAATTATTAGCTTATTGGTATTTATTGCAATATCATAGGCCATGTTTTACGGTATGCCATAGCTTAAACGCTCAACATTAAAGACTCGATGTTTCCCTAGTTTATAGGGTTTTAGCCAAACTTGGGCGTATTGCCCTTACTATTTACAGCCAGCTTGCCGATATGCTAAATCGACAGGAAAAAGTCACTTCTGCTTTTCGCCCGAATCTGAGGAAGGTGTTTCGGAGCCGATAGCGGCGTCTAGCCGCTTTTTCAGGTCTTCCAAATCTTGGCGTAGCGTTTGGTTGTCCTTTTTCAGAACAGTCACTTCTTTTCGAAGCGTCTTTAAGTCATCAGTCGGTTTACCCCCCGAACGCAACGCCTCGATCGCCTTTTCGGCGGCAGTCCTTTCGGCCGTGTCTTTGCGGCTGGCCGAAAATTTTTCAAGGACTGCGATAGCCCGAGGGTCATTCAATTGTCCAAGCGCTTCGATAGCGCCGATACGCACACGGCGGTTAAGCCTATTCACCCGCTCTACGAGGAATTGTCGTACACTCGACTTGTCCTCCTCATTACGGGCAAGGTGACCGAGTGCACGCAACCCGAAAGCCAAACCATTGGTCGTGAACTTTTTTTCATCCTTCTCAAGCGCCGATTGGAGGCTCGAAAGATACTTTGGGTCATCCTGCTTCCGAATCGCGGAAACCGCGGCGGAACCCATTTGGTGCCGAAACGATTTTGAGCCTAATGCCTGATTCATAAGTTTGCCGGCATCGGCATCGTCGTGACCGGCCAAGCCATTAAGAGCCCCCGCCCGGATGGAGGGATTCTTCTCAACCTCCAACACCTTTTTAAGAAAAGCCAATGCCTCGGGTTTGTAAAAACTGCCGACGTCGCCAACCACTTGACGACGCACGCGAGCATCAGCTTGCTCCGTAGCCTTAGTCAACGCCTCGAAGGCTTGCTCCGTCGCAATTTCGCGAAGCGCTTTCGATGCGGAGAGCCTCACTCCATAAAAGGGATCCTCGTTCAATGCGGTCTTTAACTTTTCGACTGTGCCGGCATCCTGTTTCTTGGCAAGTTGCTCAACCGCTAGAAGACGGCCAACGACGTCTCCCAAGTCCGACAATTGGGCATGAAGCATTGACGCGGGAGGAGCGAAGGTCGTCTTTGCCAAAATCGTAAGGTCGGGATCCACGCGAACGATTTCAGGGGCAGCGGGCAGGGCGAAGTAAAAATCTTCCGACACCCGCGAAACCTGCATCGACTTCATAATGGCTTTACCCCCGCAACGAAACTTCACAGGTAAGGTCACGTGAAAGAGCAACACCTTGTCATCCACCTTTTGCTCCTGTTTCACGGTGAGCTTGGCCAACTTGGTTTTTGCGTCCCAAGAATAATCCACCTTTAGCTCCGGGTGGTGGGCATGGTAGACATACTGGTCGAAGAAGCGATCGTGCGACTTGCCTGAAAATTCCTCCATCACAGTCCGGAGATTCTCGGTCACGACGTTCCCGTGCCGATGGCGTTCCAGATAGGTTTTTACGACTTTTCGGAATAGATCGGGACCGAGGCTCGAACG
This sequence comes from Verrucomicrobiota bacterium, assembly GCA_014382645.1. Classification (GTDB taxonomy): domain Bacteria; phylum Verrucomicrobiota; class Verrucomicrobiia; order Opitutales; family Seribacteraceae. Next base: position 3,872 of record JACNJI010000353.1, read on the forward strand.
AAGCATGTGCAGCACCCAGCTTCCCTTGGTATAGGAAAGTGCCCCGTACTTGCGAAACATGTCCGAAGGGCGCTCGTACTTTCGGTTCACCATGGCCGTCGTATCGTCCTTGAGGGCCGTAAGTCTATTCAGGTCGCGGTACAGGCCGTACAGCATATGGTCTCGCCCATCCAAATGCCCCGCAAACAAGTGCGTATAGTAAGTAGCGAAACCCTCGTTCAGCCAAATATGACTCCAGTCCTTACAAGTGACTAAATCCCCAAACCACTGGTGAGCCAGTTCATGGGCAACCAACCCTTGGCTGCTCCGAATATTTTCCGTCTCGTTGCTAAAAAGCGTAGAGGTATTCAGGGTGCTCAAGCTCGTGTTTTCCATCCCGCCCCAATTGAAGTCCTGAACGCATACTTGGTCGTACTTGGCCCACGGATAGGCCACCCCCGTTTCCTTCTCAAAATACTCCATGCACTTCTTGGTATGACGAAAGGAGTTCGCCGCATTGGCAAAATCCGAAGGAGGCGTCCAGAACGACATGCTCAACTCCCCGTGCTTCTCCTGCAACCTTTTGAAATAACCCGCGACCAGCGAAATGAGATAGTTTACGTGCGGCTTTTCCTGCTTCCAGGTCACCACTTTCAATCCGGTCGAGGGATCGACCTCCTCCGCCGTCTTGCGGCCATTCGAAAGAACGATCATCCCCTTTGGAACGCGGCAGGTCATGGTGGAAGTAAGAAACTCGTTGGGTGCATCGAAGCAGGGGAACCAGTGCCTAGCCTCAATCGTTTCGCCCTGAGTCCAGAGGTGAGTGTCTTTGGGATCATACCCTAATTCGGGAGTACGAAAGTAAAGCCCCTTGACCGGTTCGGCCTCGTAAGTGACTTTCAGCGTGGCTTGTCGCCCAGCCGGAATCGGTTTTTCGAAAGTGACGATCAAGGCATGGTCGGTGTTTTCCCATGCCGCGATCTTCTCACCGGAAGTCACCTTACTGATTTTCAAATCGACCGCATCCAGACGAAGCTCCTCGAGAGGAGTGACAATTGGATGGAAGGTAAGAGTGGCGACACCGGCCACACGACGATTCTTGAAATCCGGCGTAACGTCCAACGACAGGTGCTCGAGATCGACCAACCGATCGGGAGCATATCGTTGGGACGAAGAGGTAGCACCTTCGGGAGAACCTGAAAAGTGCCTGCAACGCAAAGTGTGAACGTGTTCGGACTCTGCGCTCGATAAAGCAAAGCACGCGGAGAACGCGGAAAGAATAAGGGTAATCGTTTTCATCATAACTTACTTGGAGAAGGAGAACCCGAAGGTAGGAAGCTAGCGGCTCTAGGCAAAACCAAACTGCATGAGTGAACAGGAATAGAACTCTTTCCATTCACCCGACAACCCCTCGATAAGACAGAAGCCAGCCGCTGATCGCTTAGAAAAGTGGGCGAGCCGCGGCGCCCATTACGCAACGGCGGCAATGCCATTGCGCGGTCAGGTCAACCGTTACTTACTCCTTGTAAACCGTATCCACCGACAACCCGGCTGCCAGCAGCAAGACGGCGACGGCGGGTTCAGGTTGATCGTTTAAGGCGATAAAATAATTGTCGGCCGAGGTGAACAATTCCTTACCCAATCCGGACCACTTCTTCGTAATAGTCCCAATCTCCTTTTCCGAACTGTCAAGAAAACTGAAGTTCCACCCTTTCCAATCTCCTTTTACCAAGGCCATGTCTTTTCCCGAAGGATCGAGGACGCGAAAAGAAATTCCCAAACCAAACAACTTACTTTTAAAGCGACCCACTATGTTTCCCGATGGGTCGCGGACACTCACTTTAGGGATAAAGAAAGAGAATTCGCGCTTAATCGAAAACAGCAAATTCTGTTCATTTTTGGGTCCGAACCCTCATACACTTTAACGGTGGTTGGCAATTTACGCTTATCAAGAAAGAAGCGGAGGACATGAAGTAGGGCTCCCGGTTTTTCCTTCGCAATACCTAGTTGTTCCTTCGTCTCGGGATCCAAAATGTCGTAGGTATTGGCAAGCTTCAAGGCACCCACGTGCTCTCGAATAAAAAACGTTTTCCTGTTAAGCATAATAGTTCCTCGGTTTGAACGGTACTGTCATGACACCTGTTTCATTGGTTTCTAGAAATAAGGATCACACACGATATTCGAGCTTTCCCCGTCATTCCGCAGCCTTCATGGCAGCGATTAGGGTACTTGCATCGGTCAGGCCTTGGAATTGCTTTTGGATTTCTCCGTCCTTGAAAATGATCAAGGTGGGGATACTCTCGATGCCATACTCCGAAGCAACGGCGGGCTCATCGTCGACGTTCAGCTTGATCACCTTCCCATAGGCTTTCGCCTTCTCGGCGACGTCGTCCACGATCGGGCCTTGACGGCGACAGGGCGGGCACCAAGGCGCCCAGAAATCCACCAACACCACCCCGGCGGCAATTTCCTTCTTAAATTCCTCCGCGCTTACCGACCCGGTATCCGAGGTCGACGAGTCTCCTCCGGAACATCCTCCCGCTAAAAAAGTTAACGCTAAAACCATCGAGACCAAACAAGTTTTCATCCCCTTAATCTACTCTCGAACAATCCATCGCACCATTATAAATTTCACTTAATTTTGGAATCACCGACCAATACGAAACCGGAAATTCCGAATGGCAAGATTCTCATTTTCATGCTTTCGGCCTTTCGCCTCGTTCGCTAGCGTTTGCCTCATGCCAATGATCGACCTCCGCAGCGATACCGTAACGCGCCCTACCCCCGCCATGCTTAAGGCCATGAGCGAGGCCGAACTAGGCGACGACGTCTTTGACGACGACCCCCCCGTGGATCGTCTGGAAGCCCTCGTCGCCGAAACGCTCGGCAAGGAATCCTCCATGTTCGTACCGAGCGGCACCCAGAGCAACCTAGCGGCATTGATGACCCATTGCGGACGCGGAGACGAATACCTCGTCGGGCAGCAAGCCCACACCTACCTATTCGAAGGCGGCGGCGCCGCCGCCCTCGGCAGCATTCAGCCCCAGCCCATCGACCACGAAACCGACGGCACCCTAGACCTCGAGAAAATCACCAAACTGATAAAGCCCGACGACTACCACTACGCC
>JACNJI010000191.1 GCA_014382645.1 Verrucomicrobiota bacterium
ACTTCCGCGGACTCCGTGCCAGCTCGCCGTTGGCTCTGAACGCGGTTGGTCCGCCCGAGAACGTGACCTGCTGAGAGAATCGGAATTCGAATTTCGCCACCTTGGTCCTCGTGTTCTTCGGGAAGAAACAGCCTGCGTTGTCGCTCTAGGAATACTTTCGTCCGAGTATTGGTGAAGGGTTAGGCGGAAGTCGGTCGAAAAAGAGCTAGGGTTGGCCCTCCCTTGCGCGCTTTCCCCAATCGACGTTCGCTTTGCCAGCCTTCCGCATCTAGCTCCACCTCGCCGGGCAACTCCAAAATGAGCAGGGAACTTTTGTGCGCCAGACCGTCTTCAAGTATCCGAGCAAAGAGCTTTGGAGCAATTTTCATGAGAATGGCGTAGGGGGGGTCGGCGAATATGAGCTCGAATGGTCCTGCTAGGCGAGGTTTGGCTCGGAGGGCATCACCACTTATCACTTCAAAACTTTCGGGAGAAACATTGGCGCTCTTGCATACGGCGGCCAGATTGTTTCGAAGGCATGATGCCGTGTTGAAGTCTTGCTCGATGAAGACCCCGCTCTCGGCTCCACGACTGAGTGCTTCCAATCCATAGGAACCTGTCCCCGCAAAGAGATCGAGGAATTTCGCACCTGACACGAGATCTCCCAATGAGGAAAATAAACGTTCGCGAACTGGTTCTGCCGCAGGTCGCAGGGGACTGCCTTTCGGTATCCTCAGTTTTATGCCTTTAGCTTTCCCTCCTGAAATTCTCATCTGATTAGAAGATTTATTGAACTTCGATGTGGAACTCCCGGTCTTATTAAATGCGTTTTCATGGTACTGAAGTACTGAATGACTTCATATCATTGTTTGGTTACTAAGATGAGCGTCTTTGGATAGTGCTTTTTGTTGTACTCGTTGTCGGATTCCTGCAGGAATGGTCAATCGCATTCGACAAAAAATGAGCCGGACCTACCGAGTATTCATACCGGTTGACCTTCCATCGGAGGAAGGCATGTTTCACTTGCAGGGAGAGGACAGTCGTCATCTTTCCAGAGTTTTACGGGTTGGAGTGGGAAATGCGGTCGAGGTGTTGGACGGGCGAGGGTCAATTTTTCGGACTGAGGTCGTTGACGTGAACGGAAGGGTTGTTGTTCTGAAAAATCTTGAATCCGTTCAGGTCGAGAAACCTCGAGTGGCCTTCGATCTCGGGGTCTCTCTACCAAAGGGTGGTAGAATGGATGATATCGTTCGGCCACTCACAGAGCTCGGAGTTTCGTTTATAAGTCCGCTATTTTCGGAACACGGCGAGGTCGCGAATGTGGAGGATCGGGTAGACGCAAAGATGGGGAAGTGGTCGCGAATTACGACAGAGGCTTGCAAACAGTCGGGGAATCCATGGTTGCCCGTGATCCGGAAACCTCTCTCTTTCGATCAGTGGTTGGAAGAATTACCGGACGGTGGTGTCCGATTGATCGGCTGTCTTGGAGTTAATGCAGTTTCCGTTTCTTCGCTGCCCAAGAGTTCCGCAACGGACATTGCTTTTGCGATCGGTCCGGAAGGGGGGTTTTCCGACGCGGAGAAAAAACTTGCGGAGGATACAGGGTTTGTTCCCGTCCGCTTGGGCCCTCATACAATGAAAGTAGAGACGGCGGCTATTTGCGCATTGGCAGTTGCGTGCGAAAAATTTGGCGGTTAAGTATATCTGTTGTAAACTGATTTCTAATGGCAAAGCATTTTAGTGGAGAAGAAAAACTGCGGATCGTACTGGAATCGATTATCCGCAGTATATCCAAGGACGAGCAATGCAAGAAATACGAGTGCTCGGAAACGGATTTCGACGCTTGGCGTGAACATCTTGTTACCAATGGCGGGAAAGTTTTCGAGCCGGGGTACGGTATTGTCGCTACGAAATCGAACAAATCTTCAGGAGGTGGATGGTTTTCGAAGCTCGTCCTGACTCTCAGCATCTTGGCGAATCTTGCGGTCGTGAGTGCTACACTTGCATGGCAAATGAAATGGATCGATTTTGGAAGCTTTTTGCCGATACATGAAGTGACATCTACAGCTGAACTATCATCTTCTCCCGTATCGAGTCATTCATCTGCGACCCTGACCGGTGCCGATCGGAAGGGAGGCGAAACTTTGGAGTCATTGTTGCTTGCGGCAACATCTTCTACTGCGGAACAAGATGCTTTAACTTCCACGGGTTCGAACGCTCCGGTCGATCCTTCTCCGGTGCCGGTTGATACGGTCTCAGTTCCCTCGCCTACGACAGCGCCGTTGTTTTCCGGATTGCCCGGAAGAGCTCGACCAACCTACGAGATCGATGCTTTCGGAGTCCGTACCCTCGGCCGCCAGATCGTTTTTGCCTTGGACGCAAGCGACTACATGACCCGAGGTAATCGAGTCGAACAGTTTCGCGAATTGAAAAATAAGTTGCAATTGGCAATCTCCGGACTTTCTGCAAAGTCTTACTTTAACCTCTTGATCTTTCGTAACTTGAGGGAAGTTGACATATTCGGCAAAACCATTCTTCCAGCCAGTTCTGCTAACAAAAGTCTTGCTTTGAAGTGGATTAAGGGAATTGGGGAACCTTACGAGAATGAGCATGCTGCTTCAATTCGGCGTCCTAATGATAGTGACATTGTGGATAAACCACCTCCAGGCACCGTAGGTCCCTGGTATGCTCTTTACTGTGCGATAAAAAACTATGAGCCTGATGCGGTCTTTGTTTTGACAGGGGAATGCTCTTCGATGCGTCCTCAGGACTTTGCGGTCGTCGGGTCCGATCAATCTGGTTTGAAGGAAGCAAGCGATCCCGAAGACTTAAAAAAATGGGAGCGACAGACAAAGACTCTTCGTCTCACTGCCGTCAAATGGTTGCTAGCTTCCATGAAGGCTGATGAGGTGACCCCCACAACCAAAGATGAATTGGAACTTCTTGCCTTGGCCCGTCTTCAAATGACCTTGCCGCCCAAACCTAGGGTGTCATCCAGTGGTTCGTGGCCTTGGCACGATGTTTATGAGAACTTTCGTCTCGCCTTGAACAAGGAAGAAACTCATCTGCCAATCGTTCATTTCGTTGTGGCTTTGCCCGAGGGCGTGACTTGGCCTGCTGATTTGACGGAGACTGCGGGCGAGTTTGCACGTATGGCCAAAGGGCAGCTAACGTTCATCAACGCGACTACGCCCTGATTCGGTTTCGTGTTGATGAGGATGCTTTCCGTGCCGATACTGGTCTCACGTAGACTTCTTTTTCTCGGAAGCCTGTTGTGTGGAATGGCAGCGATTGCTTTTTCAGATACCGCCCCCAAAGTTTCTACCATTCCCGAAGTAATCACAGACGATTATTCGACGTTATGGGTACTTCTAGGTTTGGTTTTGGCATCTATGGCAACTTGGGTGTATGGCCGTTGGGGAGGTCTTGGGATGTCCTCTCCAACTCGTCGGAAGGCTTGGTTCGTGTCCTTCTCTTTGTTGGCTAGCGGCGTTTGGCTTGGTTACCCTACGGAAAAGGAGGATCAGAACGCACTTCAATGGGAGAAGTGGACTCCTGCCCGCGAGCGTGAACTGCAGGACGCAGGGCAGGCTGTTTACGTCGATTATACGGCTAAGTGGTGTTGGAGCTGTCAGGTGAACAAGCGCGTGTTTCATTACGAAGACGTAATCCGTAAGATACGGGAATTGGATATTGTGCTACTCAAGGCGGATTGGACGGATAAAAATCCTGTCATTCTTAATGCGTTGCAAAGCTATGGGCGCGAGGGCGTTCCTCTAAATATCTATCACAAGGCTCACGATCCAAAAGCATTGCCCCCCCCGCCTATTCTGATGCCGGAGGCCTTGACGGAGGCCATGGTATTGGATGTTCTTGAGACGGGAAAACCTTACTTGGAACCGGGTGAGCAAGGGTTTGTAGCTATACTTGGATTTGCCTTTCTCGGAGGTCTAATCCTGAATTTGATGCCGTGCGTATTTCCCGTGCTTGGACTAAAAATCATGGGGTTTGTCAAACAGGCGGGAGAAGATAGGAAGAAGATTGCTCGTCACGGTTTCATCTTTACAGCAGGGGTCTTGATCTCCTTTTGGCTTTTAGTCGGTGTTCTTCTGTGGTTGCGTAATACGATGAAGCAGGAATTGGGGTGGGGCTTTCAATTGCAGGAACCAGGTTTCGTTTTTATTTTGGCGCTCGTGCTTTTGATTTTCGCCTTGAGTCTTAGCGGTGTTTTCGAGATCGGGCAGTCACTCATCGGCACTGGATCCCAGCTTAGCCGGCAATCGGGTTATGCGGGATCCTTCTTTTCGGGCGTCTTGGCCGTAGTGGTGGCCACGCCCTGCATGGCGCCTTTCCTCGGTGTCGCCGTGGGTGCTGCCTTGGCGATGGCGTGGGTGCCTGCCATTGCCGTGTTCACCTGCGTCGGATTGGGATTGGCCTGTCCCTATCTGCTCTTATCATTGATGCCGAACTGGATAAGTCGCTTGCCCAAGCCGGGAGCTTGGATGGAATCCTTTAAGCAGGCGATGGCCTTTCCTATTTACGCCACGGTTGTCTGGCTCGTCTGGAACTTGTCTGCCCAGCTAGGCTAGGTAACAAAGAACTATAACGCTTCGTCCGCTTGCTCTCCGGTTCGAATTCGAATGGCCTGTTCGAGTGGCTGTACGAATACTTTCCCATCGCCGATTTTTCCAGTTTTTGCGGAGGTTACAATGGTGTCTATCACCTTATCGATCATCTCGTCCGATACTGCGATTTCGATCATCACTTTTGGGAGAAAGTCGATGGTGTATTCGCTACCTCGATAAATCTCAGTATGGCCTTTCTGCCTGCCGAACCCTTTGGTTTCGATGACCGTCATTCCTTCGATGCCGATTTCGGAAAGGGCATCCTTAACGTCCTCTAGCTTGAAAGGCTTTATAATTGCTTTGATTAATTTCATGGGAAACTTACTGATTATTTGGAATTGAAATCATTGAATACTGTAACCATTCTCCCCATGTGAGGCTTGGTCAAGCCCCTTTGTTTCTTCTTCTTCGGAGACTCGAATGCCTCCTGTGAGAGCTGAGGTAATCTTTACGATAACATAGGTGGCTACTACCGATAGGGTGATTGCGGCGAGACACCCTTTAGCTTGAATGATGAATTGATCTCCGGCGCTATCCAAGTTTATGCCCTGTCCTTCCAAAGTCCCTTCGACTCCAAGAAAGGCCACCATTAGAGTTCCTAGGACACCTCCCACGCCATGTACGGCTGCGACATCTAGAGCATCATCAATGTTAAGCTTCTCCTTAATGATTCCGCATGCGAAGTAACATACTATTCCTGCAGTCGCTCCAATAATTACCGCTCCCATGGGACCTACGTTGCCTGACGCCGGTGTTATCGTTGCCAAACCCGCTACCATTCCGGTGACTATGCCGACAAGGCCGGGTTTACCTGTTTGCTTCCACTCAACGAACATCCATACTAGACTCGCTGTTGCGGCTGAAATGTGAGTTACGAGCATGGCCATTCCTGCGCTCCCATCGGCGGCAGCGGCACTACCGGCATTAAATCCAAACCATCCCACCCAAAGCATCGCTGCACCAATCATTACCAGTCCCGGACTATGAGGCGGTCGAAGGTTTTTTGGAAACCCTTGTCGTCTTCCAAGCATTGCGGCGATTGTAAGTGCGGAAGCACCTGCGGTGGCGTGCACTACAATACCGCCTGCGAAATCGATGACGCCTGCTTCAAAAAGCCAACCTCCTTCTGCCCATACCCAGTGACAAACTGGTACATAAACAATTAGAAGCCAAAGAGCGCTGAAAATTATCATTGCCGAGAATTTGATTCTTTCGACAAAGGCTCCTACGATCAGTCCTGGAGTAATGATCGCAAAAGTCATTTGGAATACGATCCAAACTGATTCGGGAAAGTCGCCATTGAGAGAGTCGGCGGTTAAGCCGTTGAGAAACAATCTGTCCGTTCCCCCGATCCACTCGCTTCCTTCGGTAAGGGCCAAACTGTAACCACATGCAACCCAAACTATCGAGGCTAGACACGCGATTGTGAAACAGTGCATGAGTACCGATAGGACATTTTTGGATTGAACGAGCCCACCGTAGAATAAAGCTAGACCGGGAAGAGTCATAAAGAGTACAAGAGCAGTCGCTGTCAGCATCCAAGCAGTGTTTCCGCTGTCAGGACTCTTTGACGCGATGGGAGCGCTGTTTGATTGTTGTTGGTCGCTTGCGCCGGATTCAATCGTAACGGCATTCACATCCTTTGAATCTTCTTCCTGGGCGGCAATCGGCAAAGTCAGAAGCATGATGCATGGGAGTATTGTTATCGTTCGTAGCCATACGCGAAATAGCGACTGATGTTTGAATATCTCCATATCTTTTGCTCCTTTGGATTTCACTTTGTTTGTGTCGTTTAGCCTATTGTGAATAGGCAGTGGCATCCTCGTACTGATCTATGAGTAAAATTCAAGACAAAACATGAAATCATTCATGGACTGCGATTGAATCTCTTCTTTTCTGGAATTCTTAGACTCCCTTGTGACCCACGAAAAAGGGCCGACCCTCGAAAGGATCGGCCCTTGAAAAATCGACCGCATTAGGCGGTCAAGGATAACATTCCGCTTAGATGGCCTCGTCTCCTTTTTCGCCTGTGCGAATCCGTACGGCTTGTTCTATGGGTAAGACGAACACCTTGCCGTCTCCAATCTTACCCGTTTTGGCGGATGTAACAATTGCATCTATAACTTTGTCGACTACCTCGTCAGCTACTGCCACCTCTAGCTTTACCTTTGGTAGGAAGTCCACCGTGTATTCGCTCCCGCGATAGATTTCGGTATGACCTTTCTGGCGACCGAAACCTTTGACCTCGGAGACAGTCATGCCCTCCACGCCAATTTCGGTGAGAGCGTCTTTAACCTCGTCCAGTTTG
>JACNJI010000330.1 GCA_014382645.1 Verrucomicrobiota bacterium
CCAAGTCGAGCAGCGTAGGCGCAACGTCGACGGCGTGACAGAGGGCGTCCACGATGTGCTTCTTGTTCATCCCGCCCTTCGGCCAATGAAGAAAGAAAGGCACCCGATGACCACCGTCGTACTCGCTGCCCTTCTGACCGCGCATGCCCGCATTAAAGATTTCCCTGCCGCTCGCGGTACCATTGTCCGTGGTAAAGATGAAGATGGTATCTTCGTGCACACCTAGTTTCTCGAGTAAAGCGCGGGTCTTGCCAACGTTGTCGTCGATGTTGGTGATCATACCAAAAAAAGAGGCGATTCTGCCCGACTGCCCCTTGTACATGTCGATGTACTTTTGCGGACAATGCAACGGCCCGTGGGGAGCATTCGTGCAGATGTAGGCGAAGAACGGTTTCTTCGCCTTGGCGTTCTTGCTAATGAACTTGTTTGCCTGATCGAAAAACACATCGGTGCAAAAGCCCTTCGCCTTAACGATCTTTTGGTTGTGAAAGTAACCTCCGTCGAAATAAGAGTTATCCCAGACGTCGGGAGTTTGTCCAACCCCGCCGCCGCCATGCCGGTAAACTTCCTTGAAGCCACGATCCTCCGGGCGATAGGGGTAGTTGTCTCCCATATGCCACTTGCCGAACATGCCGGTCTCGTAACCGTTGTCCTTCAGCATCTGCCCGATGGTCACCTCGTTGGCTCGCAACATGGAGCGCCCCATGATGGTGTGCCATACGCCCGTACGGTTGGTCCAGTGACCCGAAATCAGGGCCGCCCGGCTAGGCGAACAAGTCGGCGCGACGTGATAGTCGCTCAGCCAAACCGACTCGTTGGCCAACTTATCGGTGTGGGGCGTCTTGATCACGGGGTTGCCCGTGCAACCGAGGTCGCCGTAGCCTTGGTCGTCGGTAATGACCAGCACGATATTGGGCTGCTTGGCGGAAATCGAAACCGCCAAAAGGGCAAAGAGCATAGATATGAGTTTCTTCATGTATTGGAATAGTATTAAGTTAAGCAAAAGTAACGGGCAGAAAAACAATTCTGAAAGAATCGAACGGAATCAGACAAAGAAAAAAGGTCAGGGAGCATTTCGTGAGAGAGGTTTATTTCTTCCTAGGCTTTTTGCGATCCTTCCGCTTCTCCCTCTTGCCGTTATCCCCGGATTTTACCCGACCCGTCCTCCAGGGAATCGAGCGATCGAAGATATCACCGTATTGCTCGTAACCGTTGTAGTCCACCGAGTCGCGCTTCCACGACTCCACCGCATCATCGTAAACTGCGCGCATCTGTTTCAATTCCTTTCCCTTGAGCGGGGCCAAGTTGGTTAACTCGTGCGGATCCTTGGCCAAGTGATACAACTCCTCGGTAGGTTCTAGCTCACCTGCCTCGTAAGGCCAGTAGAGGTATTTGTAGTCGCGGGTCACCACGCCGTAGGATTGGGCTGACTGTGGACCCCATACGTTGATCAGGGCAGCCGTCTCGCGAACCGCAGCCGTGGGGTCGTCGAGCAAGGGAAGCAAGCTCACCCCGTCCATCTCGGCGGGCACTTCGAGCCCCGCCAGCTCCAAGATGGTGGGAGCCATGTCGATATTTGCGGTGAGGGCGGAGGAACGCAGCTTCTTTCCACTGCTGGCGTGCCTCGGGTCGAAAATGATGAGCGGGACATTGGTCGATTCCTCGTAAGGCAAGACCTTCGATCCGTAGCCATGAGAACCGCAGAAAAATCCATTGTCGGAGGTAAATATGAAAACCGTATTTTCGGCCACTCCGGCTTCCTTGACAGCCGCCCGGACCATCCCCACGGCCGCGTCCACCCCGTGCACCATCTGGTGGTAGATAGCCATTACCTCGTCGTAACGATCGCGGTACCCCCAGCTCACGAAGCGCTCGTACTGGCGACCCTGTTTGCTCTGCAACGAAAAGTGCTTCCCGTACTCCCGACCGTAGTTGGCAGGCTTGGTGAATTTCTTGCCCGCGTACACCTTGTCGAAAAGCGGATCCGGTTGGTCCGGCTTGTGCGGCGCCTTAAAACTGATGGACAGACAGAATGGTTTTTCAGACTTGGCCGACTCTCGAACGAAGTCGCTCCCGAACGCCCCGTAGGATCGGGAGGAATGAGGATACTCCTGGGCATATGCCTTCATGCTCGGGTTTCTAGCGGTGGCGTAATTCGTCTGCCCGGGTCCACCGCCCCACTTGTCGAAATCATCCTCGGGCAGATACTTCGGACCATTCTCCGTTCCTTTCCGCACCTCGAACCCGAACTTGCCCGCAAATGCAGTCAAGTACCCGGACTTCCGCAACCGCATCGGATAAGAGGTTTGCCAGAGTTTCTCCGTAAGCGGACCGTGGTCGAAGTTGCAACCGTGACGGTACTCGTAGAGCCCGGTCATGACGTTGACCCGACTCGCCATACAGATCGCCGTGGTGTCGTAGTGGTGGTCGAACGTCATGCCCGCCTCAGACAAGCTGTCGATGTGCGGCGTCTTGACGTCCTTGTTTCCGTAGCATCCAAGCGAGTAGCTCGACTGGTCGTCGGTAAATAGAAAGACGACGTTTGGACGCGTCTCCTTGCCGAAGGCCAAGGTTGCGACCAACAACACCAAGTGGGAAATCAAACGGAATGGATTCATAGAAAGCGAAATGAAAACGGACTCCTATCCGAAGGCAACCACCCATTTGCGGAAACAACTCCGCAAATCATTCGACCTTCAGTTCACTGAGAATGGTCCATCCATTCGAAACCGAAATGTCGTTGGCGAAGCGGATTGCAGGTTTCCGGGTCCAGGGATCCTCAATGCCCAGAGCCAAGCGAAAGGCTCCCGACTTCGAGGGAGCCACCGGTTCCGCCTCGATGACAAACTCGCCCGGCAACCACTCGCGCAGGTCGTCCTGCAGCGTGGTCGACGAAACGACCCGCCCGTCGGCATCTAGCCACGCCAACTTCACTCGCCAAGGATAATAAAACGGAGCCACGCCTTCGTTCACGCCGCGAATAGACGTCTTGCATGGCATCCCCCGCTCAACCTTGCCCGGATGCCGAACCTCCGTCAGCCGATACTGGTAGCCCAACAGGCGAACCAGCGCGTCGCTGCGTTCAACAAACTCCTTGGAACCTCTGCCCTCGAGAGCCGGGCCATAGGGACCCACCCAAGTGAAATGGGAACGCTTGGCCATATCCAGAGTGAAATCCCATTTTTTGCCCAGCCATTTTCTCGCTTGAAGTGGCGTCATCTCGCCACCGATGATCGTCCGCTTCCAAGAGTCGATCCGCTTGGCCCGGCGCAAACGCTCGAGAAAAGACCAGTCCTTACCGTTGTCCGTGTCCTCCGGAAACATGTCGTCGTGAAATCCCATGGCGGGGTATTCGCCGGGCAACCCGTCGGCATAACGGGCCATCAATTGCTTGTTGGGAAAAGCCTTGCGATAAGCCTCAAGGACTCGTCGCCGGGTCTTCTCCGAGGCAAACAGTTCGTCTCGTGGATAGGTGTGCCACTCCCCCCAGAAACCAAGCAACCCGAGCTGTATGAAAGCCACCCGCGGATGGTCGTCGTAACGCTTCCCCATGGCGACGATCAACCGCTCGAGGGCGGTCACCATGGCGGGATGATCATAATCGGGACTGAGACCATCGCCATGCGACTTGTATGCCTTGAGACTCACGCCCTTTTTCAGTAACCATTCGGGCATGGCCGAGGTTTTCTTAGGGTAGTCCGCATAGACTCGCAGCACAACGTGCTTGCCGGTCGCCGCCTTGTGTCCCCACGCCTCCCTCTCCCATTCCTCGAAAGCATAACGGCCCTCCGTCGGCTCCAGTTTCTTCCATGGCAGGTAGAGGAACACCATGGAATATGGCCGACGTATCTTGCCCGCATCGGTGTAGACGCAATATCCCTTCAGCGGGTTGTCCAAGGGACCGGGGGCTGACTTCGGGCGAACAATCACCTCTCCCGCTTCCCGGGCTTCCGTCTCCGCGACCAAAGACATCGCGGCACACAGAAGAACGCACGGCAGAAGGCACGGCAGAACGAACAAAGGGAACCCTTTCACGTGGCTTGGACCGTTACCACTGAACGAAAGAAAACACGACGAAGATGATGCGGGAAAGGATTTCGGATATGCGAATGGACGAATTAAACCGCCAACTCGGGGAGTGGGCCTCTTAGATCGAGATCCTTCAGCTTGGCATCCACTTGACCAAAATAGTCCTCAACCGGTCCACCATTGGCCTGAAGAATAGTGTTGTACCAATTGCCGATAGTCTTGTGCCCTTCGTTGGTGTACTTGGGATACCGAAGGTAGCGACCGGCCATCTTCATTTTATGCCCGCGTCCACCAACTACTACGAAAGGCCATTCACGTCGCTGAGAGTGATGGGCTTCCCCCGTATCCGAAAAATAAATGATCATCGTATTATCGAGCATTGTTCCGTCTCCCTCGGGAACGGACTTTAGCCGTTTGGCAAGCTTTGCCACCTGCTCTACCTGAAACTTGCGGATAACGTCTCGAGCCTCCGCTCGCTTCAAGCCGTTGTCGGTAACCTTCTGGTGGCCGATATCATGTACGCTGGTTCTTTTGAAACCAAAGGTTGCGTACTTGACGCTAAGCCAGTCGGCGCGGATGGATATCGTATTGGTCAGACCCGTGATCAGAGCCGCGGACGCCAAATCAAAAAATACGGATACCCGATCCGTGAAAACAGTAGAAGTATACTGGTTGGAAAACTCAGGAGCATTCTTGCGTATGGCTTCCTTCATTCCGACCAGTTTATCATTACGAGCTCGGACGGAATCAAAGGCTGCCAAGTAATGATCAAGCTTTTCTCGCTCTTCTTGACTGATGCGCTTGGCGAGGCGGTTGGCGTCATCTTTAAGGAAGTCGAGCAGGTTTGCATCCAGGGAAAATTCCTTCTTGCCTCCGGTCTTCAAGTCGAGAGCGCTTCCGAACAATTGCCTGTACGCCTTTTCGGCACTCGCTTGATAAGGCATGGGTTTGTTTTGTCCGTATGCCGAAATCCGAGGAAACACAGCGGTATCCTGAACCGTGGGTCCGTAATTATTACCGATACTGTGACCGTTGGGAGAAAAACCGTAATTCTTAAAAGGGGCAGGATTCAGTTCTCCGAGCATGCAGTCGAGAGTTGCTGCGGCGGGCTTTTCCGGGGAATGATGACAACTGAGCGCCCCGTAATAAGAGGAATGATTACCTTGGAAGTTGCACCCAGACAATCCTTCCAAGATCATCATATCCTCCTTGAAGGGATCGAGCGAGCGCATGGTGTGGGGTAACTTGTAATCCTTCAGGTTCAAGTCGAGCAGTCGACTATCGTCACCGACGTCAATGCCCTCCGGTCTAATCCCCTCGGGAGTAAGTCCGCTGGACTTCACTACAAAGACAAAACGTCTGGGAAACCCTTCAGCTCTGCCAGCGGCATGGGCTTCCATTTGATGAATCAATGGAGACAAGGCGTAACTCCCGGCTCCGAGGCCAAGTCCTTTTGCGAATTCTCTTCGGGTCAAATGCATATCAAAATATCACTTACGGTATAGGAAGGAATCGGAAGATAGCAAAGAAACAAGTACTTCGCTAAACTTTCCGTCGCTAGCGACGTAAGCCTTGTCCGCCGCGATAAGAGTTTGAGAATCGCTCAAGGTTTCATTGCGTCCCATCCAGAAACGAAAGGCATGACGTATGATCGATTGCCTGACCCGATTCGATTTGGCCAAACGATGAACAAGATCGGACGCATCCTTTACGGGACCGTCGATTCCGGGTTCGCCCGTTCCCGTAATTGCCCCAGTGGTATCCCAAGGATACTTGACCAGTTCACCTTTGTTCAGACCCGCTTCTATTTGGTCGGACTTCAGTTCAGTTTCAAAAATCTTTTTCTTGGTATTGTAGAACATGCCTGTTCGCACCCATCCGCGATCAGTGAAGCTTTCAAAGGGCATACCCAAAGGCTCAAAGGTCTTGTGACAGCGCCAGCACTCGGCCTTTTGGGTCACCTCAAAACGCTGACGCAAGGTCTTGTCGTGAGCCTCGGGCACATTCGCATCCACACCAATGGGAAGAGCAGGCACGTTGCCCGCAAGTAAACGTTCTCTAACCCAAATGCCCCTATGCACAGGATCGTTTTGATCGTTCGTGGAATGAGCAATCAACCAGCTCTGATCATGAAGCATCCCGGAACGGAAGGTGTCGTCGTTCAAGTCCTTCTCCGCTCGTTTCAGCATTTTTAGGTGTTTCTCCTCTAATTGGGCATGTTGGGCCTTGGGAGACGACTTGAGTTTCTCTGCATGACGCCTGTTTAGCATGCCGATCATTTCGGTCTTGTTCATGTTGAAGCGAGAAGAGGTAAGGAGTTCCTCGAACACTTGGTGATCTTCGTTGACGATCCGCACGATGTGCCCCTGAGGCGCACCCACCAAAGCCCGAGAGCCTACTGGGGCGCCGGGACTATCCTTGAAAGTTCCAGCCGCCTTGGGATACTGGAAAAACTCCTCGAAGAACCTAACCACACGAGGATAGTAACCGTAACCTCGCTCAGCCGACTGAATCATGGCGTGAAACATACTGGCCGGAAGGTTTTTTCGGATGGGAGGAGAACCATCCGCAATCATCCGGCGGAGAACCCTTTCCACATCCGCCTTTGATTGTAGCTTATTGGCGTCCAAGGCCTCTTTGATGAAACGATTCTTCGCAGGTGGACTATCCGTCAAAGCATAGGCCAAGGCAAAAGCGATCTCCTGCGGGGATAGCATGCGGCGACCATGCTCATCGGGCTCACCACGTCCAAGTTCCAATCTGTACACTGCTTCACTCGAAAGATAAATGCCAAGCAAGGTGATCTTAAGGCCGGCCTCATTGCCCCCCTCCTGTATGTTGAACTGCATAAAAGCGAGGTATCGGGCAAACTCCACATCA
>JACNJI010000100.1 GCA_014382645.1 Verrucomicrobiota bacterium
TGGGTGTCTATCCGAGTTTCATTCTCGGGTCATACAGCTATGTGCAGCCCGTACGTAATCCCGTCACTCGCAAGATCAATCACCTGGTTGGCCTCTATGTGCAATTGCAGCACGGCAAACACTCCTATCCGACTTGGGACAAGACCAAGAAGATCTACATGGGCGGGCTTTTCGCGATTCGCGATGACAAGGGGCGGTACACGATCAACGAAGTGAATGGCCGTCACAACGGAAGCGACACGCCCCTGACCACAGTCCGGGCCATCGAACCGTCCCCGTTCCGAAACGACATGGACGTCTACTTCGGTGGGCATGATTGTGCAAACATCATGTCGACGAATTTCGCCTGGATGTACAAGGCTCCGCTGCGGACGGTACTCAGACTGCCGCCGAAAATAAGCGCGAGGGATCAGGCGAGGGAATGGAAGGATGTCTCGGGGCGGGTGATTCAAGCGGTTCTCAAAGACGCGACCCAAGAAAAAGTCATATTGTCAAAGGAGGGAAGGGAATACGTTCTTCCGCTTGTCCGCCTAAGTGAAGGAGACCGCGAATACGTTAAAAAATATGTTCAAGAGAGACAATCGGGCGCAATTTCACCGGCCAAGAAGTAGTGTTACCCGTGGCCAAGTTGCCAGTTCAGCCATCGGCCGACCAGGACATGGAGCTCGCCACCCTTGCAGGGAGATACGACTTAACAAAGAACAGCACCCCTGACCAGAAACTTTCTTGGACACAGATTCCTCCATTGTGTATAAAGAATTGCTAGAAATAAATTATGAACATGACCAAAGATAATCTCCGTACCTTTCTAGGGTGGTGCACGGTCATTAACCTAGGACTCCTTTTATATTGGATTCTCGCTCTTGTCTTTGCCCGCGACTGGGTGTTTTGGGTTCACACTTCGGCGGTTGAGATATCCAAAGAGAGCTTTGCCGAAATCAATTACGCCATGATGGGTTACTACAAACTGGCGGTGATTCTTTTCAACGTGACTCCGTACTTGGTACTCAGGTTCGCAAAGTTCTCCCGATAAACCGGAGCGGCGGGGTTTGCGGTTGAGCTGCTTTTCTTTAGCGGAAGCCGCTTTCTTTAGTGCATGGGAACCTGCCCTTTGCTAGTGGATGAGTATGTCCAAGACTTACCTTCTATCTTTTCTTTTCTTCTCTTTGGGTGGCTATGTCCTGTCCGGCGCGAACCAACCCAACGTCATCCTCATGATGGCGGATGATTTGGGGTATAACGATTTGTCCTGCTATGGGAGCAAGAGGCAAAAGACCCCTGTTCTCGACAAGCTGGCGACGGAGGGTTTGCGCCTAACCAGTTTTTATGCGGGCGCCACGGTGTGCACGCCCTCGCGCATGGCCTTGCTCACGGGAGCTTATCCTCCGCGCCTCGGCTGGAACGGAGGCGTGGTCGGTTACGGACTGAAGACCCACAACGGATTGGCTCCGGCGGCTCGAACCATGGGCGAAGTGTTCAAGGAGGCCGGATACAAGACGGCCTTGATCGGGAAATGGCACTTGGGCGACACGCCGGAATTGCATCCCATGGGACAAGGGTTTGATCTGACTTACTTCATCGACAAGAGCAACAACCAGACCAAGAAGCTCTGGCGGGGAAGGGAATTGGAGGCCGATCCCTTTGACAACCGCAGACTGACGGAAAATTTCATCAAGGAGGCGGTCAACTTCATCAAATCGAACAAGAAGAATCCCTTCTTTTTATACCTGCCTTTCAGCGCTCCTCATTTTCCCGCCCAATCGCATCCCGACTGGAAAGGGAAATCGGCCAATGCCGACTACGGGGACGTGGTCGAGGAGCTGGACGGGCGGATTTGCGATTTGCTGAAGGTTCTCAAGGACGAAGAGCTGAAGAAGAACACCATCGTGGTCTTCTTGTCGGACAACGGGACCGAGCCTGGGCAGAGGAAATGGGGAAGCGGCGAGCCTTTCCGCGGATTGAAATGGAGCGCGTTGGAAGGCGGTACGCGGGTTCCTTGCATCATTCGTTTCCCTGACGTGATCCCCGCCGGGGAGGTGACGGACAAACTGACCACCGCGATTGATCTTTTGCCCACTCTCGCCAGCGCTTGCGGGATCACGTTGAAGGAGGGGCAGGGCGTCGTGCCCAAGATTGATGGTTTGAACCTGTGGGCGAGCTTGCAAGGCAAGGCCAATACCCATCCCCGAAACAGTTTGCTGTACTGGCAGGGTTGGGCCGTACCCCAGGCGATCCGGGTGGGCGACTGGAAGCTCTACCTCGACAAGGTAAAGGAAATCCCCGGTACGAGCAAGGCGCCCGTACTCATTGATCTGTCCAAGGATCCGGCGGAAGAAAAGGACTTGGCTGCGGAATATCCGGGGAAAGTGAAGAACATGAAGACCTTAGCCGAGAAACTACTGAAGGACATTGAGGAGAACTCCACTCCACTTGGTGGGCCGCCTGACACTCGCAAGAAAAGTCCCAAGCGTGGACAGTGGATTCCTTGATGCCGGGAGTTTAGATCGATAGACAAGAGGGCCTATTTACGCTTCGCCTTGTAACGGTTCTCAATGTTCAATACCTCGCCGACCAACTGATGAGAAAGGTTTCCCTCGAGGACGAATCCGTCCTTGGTCTTGGAGATGCATCGCCTCTTCCATTGTATATTGTTGCCTTCGCGAAGAGTTACCATGCCATCCTCGGTGATTTCTCGGGAATGTCCTCCGTAATACCACTTCCCAAGAGTGGGGTGCCCCTTGAGGTCGATGGTCGGTCGAGGCTTAAAGACAGGAATTGCATCCTCTTCCAAGGATGACGAAAGCTTGCGAAGCCTGATGTTCCTGAACTCGATGGGAGCTCCTTCCGACTCTAGGCAGAGATATCCCGATGAGGGTGAGATATTGTCCCCGCCTGACACCTCCTCCCCATTCACCCAAAGGCGAACTTCGCCGTCAATAGCCTTAACGTAGTAGTGGTTCCATTGATTGATTCCCTTGGTGGTTTCCTTTGAGGGAAAGCTCCGCCTTCCATTTGGCGCAACCGGCGGAAACGGTCGCATTTTTATTGGCCCGACCGGAAAGACGTCCCCGTGACTGGTGAACCAGTCCGCAGGTTTCTTGTGCCTCGCCTTGTAGACTTCCGCATAGCCAAGATCGAGAACCTGAACTTCTATCCCTTTGGGCAGGCGTCCCTTTCCTGAGGCAAGTTGAGCAATGCTTTGAGGTGTCGCCCAGACAAATACGCCGGAGTTTCCACCCTTCTTTTTGTGCATCCATTCACAGAGGAGCTCAAAGTTCTTCAATGGTTCTCGGTAGCGGATCACTCCGGTTGGTTTTCCGGTACAGAATGCATGATCCAGTTTCCAAGCCCATGTATCCGGCTGGCAGTTTACGTTTACGAAATCATCGCCAGTAAGGATTTCCCACCCGGGTTCGTGCCCCTTGGGTGGTACGCTTTCCTTTTCAATTCCCTCCTGTGGAGAATTTTCCTTGGTCCCCGATTGTTTAAGAAAGTGAGCCACATCGCAGAGGTCTTGATCCGAAAGGCCAAGCTCGGAAGCCGAAGGCATCCAGGATTCCTTTAGGTGATCGATTTTTGCGCCTGCCCGACGAAAGAGAATCTTACGGGTTTCTCCACCCATAACCTTTATTTTCAGGGAGCCTGCATGCCAACTGTAATTAGACATGAAACCTTCCGCTATGTTGTTCCGTCCCCTGACTCGTATGGGTTGCTCGTAGCCATGGGCTAGCTTTTCGTCTGGAGATACGATCTCATGCACGATCTGCTCAATCGTTCGCTGTTTTCCCCAGTGGGTTAGCTCGGGACCAAAGGGTGCTCCCGCACCGTCAATTTTGTGGCATATGTAACATTTTCCGGCCACTGCCTTTCCTCTTTCGGGGTTTCCTTTCAGTTTTGCAATTTTGGCCGGAGTCGACACACTAGTCGGTTCTCCAAGATTTTCGGGAACTTGGTAGCTGGCGGTCATGAGTTCACCCTCGAGGTTGTTCAAATCCTTTTCCACGATCTCACGAATGCTGACCTGATAGTGCACAGGTTGAAACTCGGTCAATTTACCTAGGTCGAGGAGTCGCTCTTTGCGTTCCTTCCGCTCCTCATCATTCCTGAAACTGGCAAATGCCATTGCCAGGAAGCGGAATTCATCGACTGGTGGCACCTGTGACCGGATACAGGTATCCAAGTCGCGAATTGATTCCGGAGTATATAGGCGCCAGGCAAGACGTTTGGCCGTCTTTGACCACTTTTCTGGGTTCGGGAAACGAGGAGCAACCAATTCCCTGTAGACTTCCTTTTCCTTGTTTGTGAAAGCAACGCCCAAGGCTTCCAAATAATAACGGTTTCTTCCATCATACCCGTCAATTAGATCCCCTATGACGGACTTGCATTGGTCATAGGCAACATCCCTAAGACTGAGGGCAACTTCCCTGCGGACGGAGAGGAACTTTGACTTTGCCAAAGCCTTCGCCCGAACAAACGTGCCACCGGGGTCCGCATGCCGCAGAGCCCGATAGGCGACCAGTGGCTTTTCCGCATCATCTTCGGCGGTTAAGTATTCTGCAACCTTGGCACGTCCCTTGTCACCGAGTTGGGCCAGTACCCAGATTGCGCGTGCCCTAAGATGGCCCTCCTTTTCGTTGGCTTCCAGAAAGTCATTTACTTTGCCAAAGGCTTTTTCTCCACGAGCAACCAGTTGGGATGCGGCATGGGAGCGGACGTTGACTGCAGGATTTGCGAGGGCATCTACCAGTCCCTCGATGTTATTGAAATCGATCCTGGGTTTCGGTAGTTTGGTTTGGTCCTTTCGGGTGATCCGATAGATGCTTCCGCTTACTTGGTTGGTGCGTCGGCTCGTGTCGTTGAAGAAATCGGAGAAGAAGAGCGATCCGTCCGGAGCCAAGGCGATGTCGGTTGGGAGAAAATGCTGGCCTTTTTTATCTGCCTTGAGACGCACAAACGGTTGATGCCTACCCATCTCGATCTGTGCATCGATCAACTCGGGACGGCATGACATGATTTCCTTACGCACCATGCAGCAAACCAGATAAGTACCAGCAAGACCAAGCGTGCCGTCCTCGATGAAAAGATTTCCGGTTGGAGAACCCGTACCGTATATGGATCCAGGAGGGAAGGCTCCCGGATAGTTCTCCCTCCAGTGAGATCGTGAAAATCGCCGGCTTTTGTTCCACCCTGCAGGTTCCTCCCATGTCTTGGCCACTTCCTCCCACGAGCGGCTACCATCCTTTAGGTCAGCATAACCCATGTTGGCATACTCCATGACCCACGAGGATCGGCAGTGGGCTGGGTCGTCATTATCGCTTTGAAAGATATCACCCTGTGAGGTGACAAACATGTCGTGGGGGTTCCGCATGTTTTCGCCGGTCGGTCGCAATCCTGTTCCGTCCGGGTTGATGCGCATCGTCATTCCCCCGACATAGACCTCGCCATCGGAACTGGGCTTCCCGATCGCGTCCGGATATCCGTAGTAGCAGCCGGAGAGATAATGCCTTCCATCCTTGGTTCGGATATCGGCCCCGCAATTGCCAAAGGAAAAATGCCATTGTCCGCTGGGAGCGCCAACCACCGCATGAACGGTATGATCGTGATTCTTGTTCTGGAAACCCGTCAGGAAAACCTCCCGCTTGTCCACCTCGGGTTCGAAGACCGCGTTTCGATTGACATCCGTGTAAACGATTATGGAAGGAGTGGTGGAGAGAACGATCCGGTTGTCAAACACTGCAATGCCTAGCGGGGCATGCCGTATCTCCTTTTCCGTGACAAATACTTTGGAAGTGTCTGCCTTTCCGTCACCATCCTTGTCCTCTAGCACCATGACGGAACGACCCGTATCAACGCGAGGTCTTTGGTTGTAGTCAATTCCCTCGGTCAACCACAGGCGTCCCTTCGCATCAAAATCCATTGCGACAGGGGAGTAGACAAGCGGAGAGCGAGCCCATAGTTCCACCTTGAGGTTTTCATTGCTCAGCTCGAAAGCATCCACGGGAACTCCTTGAATTTCCCTTTTCTCCCTAGCGAAGGAATCTCGGTCGGGAGCTCCGACCAAATTCAGCGTACCAGCTACGAGAAGGAGAGGCAGGGGTATTTGTAGGTTTAGAAAAGATCTCATATCTTTGCCAGTAACATTATATTTCAATTAGGCGAGGAAAGTAATCTCAGAAATATGAGTTTCATTTCGGGCGCACATCTGACGGAAGACAGCCATAATATCGACCTCAATTTTTCAATCCGGTTCCCAATGCAGCTATTTTATCTGAAGTCGACCGATCCAAAATTGTCGCGTTGAGGGGAATTAGTGTGTAACTCATTCGAGTTTAAGGCTGTTTATAAAATGGCATGCTCAGATTAATCCCCATCAGATTTACCTGCTCACTTTTAGGCGTTGCATCAGTTATCGCCTTTATGAGCCTGCTCGGATGCAAGCCGCACAAGTATCGACGGGCATCGGATAAAGAGGTGTACGAAATCCTTCAGAAACGAAGTGAACATACGTTGGGTTCGCGGATGGAGCATTCGATCGATACCGTATATTCATCCCGCTCCCCATCGGATATTAACGGTTCCGAGATCATCCTTGACCGTAATAAGAGCGGAAGCGATCGAGTGTTGACCCTTAGCGAAACACTGGATTTGGCGGTGAAGGCTAATCGTGTCTATCAATATAATCGTGAAAAACTATACTTGCAGGCGCTCTCTCTAACGGGCGTCCGCCATCAATTTGCCTTTAGATTCAGCAATGCTGAAATCGACTTGGGGCTAGATCGTAGTTCATCGGGAGAGAAATCGACGACTTCCGGCACCAATTTCACATTGAATAA
>JACNJI010000359.1 GCA_014382645.1 Verrucomicrobiota bacterium
GAAATAGCCGTTCAGGAGGGACTCGATCTCCTCAACGCCGATAACGAGTGCATCGGCGGCGAGTCTTTCCAATCACTTTTGTCGTGAACAAATCAGGCAAGCGTTTGCGGGATGCCGTTTGGCTGTTGATTGCCCAGACAATCGGAGCTTTCAACGACAATGCAGTGAAGTCGATGTTGCTCTTGATGGCGGGAGCATTGTTCGGCGAAGTCGAAAAGGACCGTGTGAATCAACAACTGGGCTTGATGCTTATCGTGCCGTTCGTGCTTTTTGGCCCCTTGGCCGGGTGGTTGTCGGATCGTTTTTCGAAGAGGTCGGTAGTCAGTCTGGCACTTCTTGCTCAAGTGGCGGGGTTGCTCGTGATCGGCATTGGCATAGGGATGCAGTGGTTGAACTTGGCAATACTGGGTTTCTTTCTACTGGCCACTCAATCCGCAATGTTGTCTCCGGGAAAAAAAGGCATCCTCAAGGAATTGGTAGGCTCGGAGAAACTCGGCATGGCTGTCGGTTGGATGGAAATGCTCACGATGGTGGGAATCCTTGGTGGGATTTACGTCGGAGCTTTGGCCTTCGGTTTTCTCAATGAGGATGGGACTCCCTGGGAAGCCGGGCAATTGGTGGTCTTTTCGGTGGCGGGGTTGGCTTTCTTCTCTTGGCTAATATTCAAGCCGACGCCTTACACCGAGCCGAAAAGCGTCAAACCATTCGAGACCCCCATCCTATGGAGCCATTTTGGAGCGTTGCGTGAACTTCGCTCGTCTCGCCCTTTGTTTTTGGCAGCACTTGGAGACGCTTGGTTCTGGGCTTTTGGCGGCTTCTTCTTTCTGGTTCTGGTCAAGTGGGCTGCCATAGTCGGGGATCCCGAACGTTTTGGTTTTTGGTTCGGGTTACTGGGAGTGGGCATTATGCTTGGTAGCATGATTTTCGCTTACGTGGGCAGGGGTAGAGTAGAACTCGGGATCGTTCCCCTAGGAGCATTGGCGATTCCGGTAACGTTGGTTTGCCTTACCCTTTCGGATCCGATGGGCACTAGCTTTAACGCGTGTTGCGTGCTGCTTGGTATGGCCGGGGCATTCTTTTTCGTTCCCCTGAATGCCTTTCTGCAGGATCGGGCGGGTGAGGAGAGGCGGGGGCGTGTCGTAGCCGCCTCAAACCTTCTCACGAATTTGCTGAGTGTTGCATTTATCGGGATTCACGCCTTGTTGTCGTACCTGAACTTTAATCCGCTCGAGGAACTATGGGTAATGGTTGTGCCCTCTGTCTTGATTGCCGGTTTCGTGTGGTTTTTGTTGCCCGAGGAAATTTTCAGAATAGCGACAAGAGCTCTAACCCGAATTTTTTATCGATTGAGCGTTAAGGGGGTAGAGAACCTTCCGAAAAAAGGCGGAGCGTTGATTCTTTGCAATCACGTGTCTTACGCCGATCCAGTGATGATTGGAGTGAGTCTGCCGCGTTATCTTCAATTTATCGCCTTTTCCGGTCTTGCTGAAAGTCGGTTGGTTCGTTTTGTGTTTCGTCTTACTTCAGCCATTCCCGTTTCTCCGAGTCGGGCCAAGGAAGCCATCGTCAAATCCTCGGAGATATTGCGTTCCGGGGATGCCATTTGTATCTTTCCCGAAGGAGGTATTTCCCGAGTCGGTCCGTTGCTCGGTTTTAAAAAGGGCTTCGAGTTGATCGCTCGAAAGGGGCAAGCACCCGTTGTGCCGGCATATTTAGACGGTGTGTGGGGGTCCATCTTTAGCTTTTCGGATGGGAAGTTCCTTCGGAAATGGCCTCGACGGCTTCCTTATCCCGTTCGTTTCCATGTTGGCGAACCAATTCCCGCGAAGGAAGCCACTGTCGATCGCGTTCGCCGTTCGATGTTTCGCTTGGCTCGGGAAGCTTTCTCGGAAAGGAAGGACTTGGTGCGACCTTTGAGTTTGGCGATAAAGGCTTCCTTATTACGAGACCGATCAGCACCGTTCCTTGTGGAGGTCGGCGGGAAAATCTGGACACGGGAAGAGTTTTACGGAAAAGCCAAAAATCTGACCGGTTCCGAAGTGAAGTTCGAAGAAGTGGAAGGTGTCGCTTGTATTCCTGATGTTTGCCTTCGTTTGGCAGGTTGCTCTCTCCGTGATGAGGAAATTCAGACTGCAGGGTTTTCTTGGCCGACCCCCGAATTGATCGCTAGCGTTATGCGCATCATGGAGACCAATCTCTGGAACGAGCCCGCTTTTCGAATTCAAATGGAGGGGGCGTTCGATTCGGCTTGGGATCAAACTTGGTGCTTGTGGGCACCCCTGCTGGGAGATTTGTCCGTAAAGGATGAGGGAGATGGAACGCTCACGCTCGGTAATCCCGGAGACTTGAACTCATTTACCGCCAAAACCTTCACTGGTCTTGCGGTCTCCGGTTTAGGTGTAGTCGCGATGAATCTTCCCAACCCTCCCGAGGAAATTAATCCTGATGGTCAAAAAGGAACCACTGAGGGGTCGGTTGGTCGAATCCTTCCCGGTGTGGAGGCTAGGGTGGTGTCCGATGGTTCGGATGAGGCACTACCGGTTGGGGAAGAAGGCGATCTTCAAGTGGCGGGTGTCTCGGGAGAATGGACATCAGCAAATCTCAAAGCCCGTTTCGACATTGAAGGATTTCTCTGGTTGACGGAGACGTGAGCAAGCTCTTGACCTTTCCCTCTTTCCACTGGGCAGTCTTTTTGCTAGTAAAGGCAAGCTTTTGCAAAGCAAGGAATTCTCAGCTTTCCGAACTTCAATTATGACAAAACCCTATTTCCCCGAGGAATCCATTACATTTGCCCGCAATATCGAGCTGTTGCGGGGACATCGCGTTGCTGTTCTGGGACATCGCAGACCCGATGGCGACTGCATCGGGTCTCAAATCGCCCTTGCTAGAGTATTAAACGCTACAGGTATTGAAGCAGTGGCCGTGAACGCCGACCCTATTCCGAGGACCCTGAAGGCTTTCGTCGGAGATACGCCGTTCTTTCTCGCTGTCGATTTGCCTGAGGGCGAATTTCTCGCCGTCTCGGTAGATTGCGCAGACCATGGGAGAGTCGGGGACTCCGTTCGTGATCGATTTCCCAAGGTCCTTTTGAATATCGACCACCATGTTTCCAATACCCTTTATGGGGAGACGAATCTCATCTTGCCCGAGGCCTGCGCAACTGGAGAAATTCTTGCGGGCCTTTTCTTCGATAACGAGTTGACGGTGGATTCTGTAGCTGCCCAAGCCCTTTATCTGGGGATAGCGACCGATACCGGACAGTTTTGTTATTCCGGCACCACGGCCAGTGTGTTCGACATATGCAGGAGGTTGTGCGAACTTGGCGCCAGTCCTTCCCAAGCTGCTCATGAACTTTACGAATGTGAAAAACCGGGTCGTATTCAGTTGTTGCAGCGTTTTCTGGCAAGCTTTCGAATGGAGCATGACGATCGCGTATGCATCGGTTCCATCACCGATGACTTTTATAACGAAACGAATACAAAGCCCGAGGATGCAGAAAATTTCGTGGATTATTCCCGTTCTCTGGATGGCGTCGAAATCGGAAGCCTTCTCGAGGAGCGTAACGGTCAGTTGAAAGGAAGTCTGAGGGCGAAGGAGAATCGTTATCGTGTAGACCTGCTGGCCAAGCGGTTTTCGGGTGGTGGTCATGCTTGTGCCGCCGGGTTCAACGTGGAACGAAAACTGGAGGATTTTTATCCTGAATTTGTAACTGCCATTGGTGAACACCTGAGGCAGGTCGAAAACGGAGGGCTTTCCTGATGAATCAAAGAGGCGGAGATTTCGAGGGCATATTACTTGTCGACAAACCACAGGGGATAACTTCCCATGACGTTGTCGACCGTTTGCGGCGCAAGATCAGCATGAAGCGCATCGGTCACGCCGGCACACTTGACCCGATGGCCACCGGACTGTTGATTATGCTGATTGGCAAGGCGACCAAGACATCGCAATATCTGATTAGCCTCGGCAAGACTTATGAGGGGACCATTAAGTTTGGCGTCGAGACCGATAGCCAGGATGCCGATGGCGCGATAGTGGCCGAGAAACCTTTGCCCGATGATCTTTCCACTGAAAGAGTGAGTAAGGAGATGGAGGGATTTCTGGGCGACCAATACCAGCTCCCTCCGATGTTCTCCGCCAAGAAAATCGGTGGTGTGCCACTTTACAAGCTGGCTCGGAAAGGCAAGACCGTGGAGCGCGAGCCACGCTTCATTCGCATCAACAAATTCGAGCTTCTTCGTTTTGAATCGCCCGAGGTCGACTTTCGGATGTCGAGCAGCAAAGGCACTTACGTGCGGACTGTCGCCCATGACCTCGGCCAGAATCTCGGTTGCGGCGCTCACCTGATCTCATTGAGGCGTACCCATATCGACCAGTTCGACATCGAGGACGGCAGAACTCTCGAGGCCATTGAGCAAAGCCCACTTTCTGAATTCGGCGACATGCTTATTCCCGTACACAAGGCAGTTCCTACACACGTGCTGTGAACCTTCCCTCGGTCGTCGGTTCCCTCGCCGAGTTGGGAGAACGGGAATCGAAACCGATTTGCTTAGCCATCGGCATGTTCGATGGGGTTCATCGTGGGCATCGAACAGTGCTCGAACTTGCCGTGGGTGAAGCCCGCTCTGTCAATGGACTGGCAGTTGCTCTCACCTTCCCTGAGCATCCTGCCAAGTTTCTAAGACCGGGGAAAGAGCCTCCTCTGCTTATGAATGCCGAGGCAAAGGCGAAGCTCCTACTCGATTGTGGGGCGGATTGCGTGGTGTTGAGGACCTTCGACGAGTCCTTTGCCGATGTCCCTTCGGAAGACTTTCTCGCTTACTTGAAGGAAAACCTTTCCTCTCTTCACTGTGTTTGCGTGGGAGAAAATTTCCATTTTGGTAAGGATAGAATTGGAGACGCCGATTATTTGCGAAAGAATGGCGATCGGTATGGATTGAAGGTTTGCATCGCCGATGGCATTCTGGATGGCGACGAACCCATTAGCAGTTCCCGTATTCGTGAAGCCCTGTCTTCCGGCCGGATCAAAAAAGTCAACCGGATGCTCGGTTATTCGTACTCTGTTTTCGGAGAAATGGCAAAAGGCAGGGGCTTGGGTAGTGAAATAGGCTTTCCCACCCTCAACCTGCCATGGGTTCCCGAGGCTCGACCTGCTTACGGGGTCTATTTAGTCGAGGTCACCTGTCCGAATCCGTCCGGGCCTAAATACGCTGTGGCCAACTACGGTGTTCGTCCGACGGTCGAAGGGGTGGATGTTCAGCCGCTATTGGAAGTACACCTCCTCGGGGAAGAGGACTTTTCATCTTACAAGCCCGGTGACGAACTTTCTGTGGAACTGCATCGCTTTCTCCGCCCCGAACGCAAGTTCGATTCCCTCGATTCCCTGAAAACCCAAATTGCCGCAGACAAGATAGAAGCCGAAAAGCTTGTCCTCACGCTTTAGTACAAGGGGCGATGCAAGGTAACCCTTACCTTTGGGTTGAGCTTTCGCAAAGCCTGTATCTCGTCCGATATGTATAGCTTTTCCGGGGCCACAATGCATTGGCGACGGAGACCTGTCCTCCTCCCTTCTTTTGAACTTCCTTCAACCCCCAGTTTGAGGCCCGAGAACTCGGCGTGTAGTCGTTCGCGCCCCAGAGGCTCGCCTTCCTTGTAAGGGAACGAGGGGAACTCGAGAGCCTTGGCCATTTCGGTTTCGGTTTCGGTTTCTCCTCTTGCCCCGGCATAAGTCATGGCGAGAGCGGTGGAGATGCTGTAGGGCGAAAGGAACAGGTTACCTTTCTCGTCGTTCAACTGGTCAATACAACTTGAGAGTGAACTGGGTGTTCCCTGCGACCATGGCTCCGACGTCGGCAATGGGCTTAGCTACGGTGGTGGTCGCGAAGACCACGAGGGTGAGCAGGATGCTGACAGAAGTTTTAATGGTTGATTGAGGGTTTCCCGGATTATTGTGTGGGCGGTTTGGCCTCACGAATCATGGCCCCGGCTTCGTCGTTGAGGATGAGAACGGCGAAACGGTCGACGTCGTCGAGCTGGCCCGTGTTGAGAGAAACGTAGTCGAACTTTCCGCGCAGGTCCGTGTATCCGTCCTTGTAGAACTTGACTCTTCCGTCGTTCATCCGGGCGTAGACCTTGACGTAGGTGAAGGGCAAGGGTTTGGCGTTTTCTTCCCCGGTCACTCTAACTCTGCCGTAGCTTTCCGTAACCTCGACTCGCAGGCGGTTCGCGTAATAGGCCTTGGCCTTGCGGATGCCGCCCGCCTCGATCTCGATCATGACGTTGGCCTCGCGGTACTTCTCGGGCAAGGCGAAGACGTGGTTCTCGGCGTCGGGAAGCTTCACGCTCTGCGTCCCGTTGGGCAGGACGAATGTGAATTGCTCGGTGTCGTCGCTGACGAAGGGTCGTCGGGAAAACAGGAGTTCGACCTCCATCGGGTAGTAATTGATCCGGACGTCCTTCAGGTTGCGGTAGTTGATGGTTACTTCACCATTCACAACCTCGAAGTCGAAAGCCGGTTCGGTTGCCGCCAAGTCCTCGATCTTCTGTTCGCGGTTTTCTTCGTCGATTACCTTGGGCGCCGCACCTTGCTCGATCTCCTTCACCTGTCCGGTCACCGAGGCGAAACGTTTGCGCCAGCGTTCGACCGGGTAGTCCGCGTACTTGGCGGACAGTTTTTTCGCCTTTGCGACGTCGCCCTCGTAATGTTCAACGTTGCAGGCGACGTCGAGGTCCTCGAGCTTCTCCTCTAAGGC
>JACNJI010000182.1 GCA_014382645.1 Verrucomicrobiota bacterium
TGCTAAGGGTTGCCTTGAACTGGAAGTAACCAAAGTGTAGGTCTCTGCCAACGTTGTTGACTGCCCCGGAAACACCGGTACCAGTCGCCTCCTCCACGCCGTTGACATATAGGCGGATGGTGTTGCCATCGCGTACACCGGCGATGTGGTTCCAAGTGTTGATGGCAATGTCAGAGGGGGAATGGACAGTGTGGCTGGTGTTGCCGATTTCAATGCTGAAGCCGGGCTTGTTGTCGTTGCCGGTTAGCGTCGTGCCCAGGCTCCACTCGTTCTGCCCCGGCTCGGCGCCGGTCTGCCACTTGCCAAAGTCCCCGATGTTTTTCCAGCCCGATGACCCCGCCTCCTTTCGCTCCCACATCTCGACGGTGAAGTTGTCTTCCCCGAAATCCAGTGTGACACTGTCGGCAACCTTTACCCCGCCGTTGCCGCCCGACTGTGTCATTTGCACGCCCATGCCCACCCTGCCGGGCTGACCGTACTTCACGCCGGACCCCACATTCTCACCCGGGTTGCCATTGCCTGAGGAATCATCCACCGGCGCGGTGCTTTCATTGAAGTGCCAGACACCGACATGACCGTTCTTCCAGATGGAGCCATTGGTCGAAGAAGCCGGGACCGCTTCCCCCGGCTTGCCCCAGAATGCATAGATTTTCGTGTCATGGGTAAGCTCGGGAACTTGCACCCAAACCCATGACCTGCCATCGGCGTCGTTCCAAGTCTCCACCTCGTAGTCGAGAACCGTTTTCTTGTCCGAGGCAGTGAAACGCAGGTCTGCCCAAGGGACTCCGCCGTTGTTATTGAAATCGGCAAAGCTTATCCCCCGACCATCGGTCAAAACAACGAGTACGGGAAAATCCTTAAGCTTCGAGCGGCCCTCTTCGTAGCCGGGAAACGAAATTTCCATCTGCTCCGACCAGCTGTAGAATGGAATTTCGCTGTCTCTCGAATCGAGTATCGAAAAATGGTTGGTGGCGGCGTTGACTCCTATCGAAACGGAAAATTCATTAGAACTAGGGGAAACCTTGAAATTATAAGTATGACCCGAGCCGGAGAAATCACTTAGGGAACCGTTGGTCACAGTGACGTCGTTGGCCAAAAAATCGTTCACCGGAGTCGGGAAACCCTGGTGAGTGAAAGTTACGCGAATGGGAATGGAATCACCAGTAGTGCCTCGCGGTGCCGTAATGATGGGCTTGATGCCGGCACCGAAAGCGACCGTCAGTAAGGAGGCCATTCCAATTGCAGTACTCAGGTAAGATTTCACAACATAAGAGTATAAATCACCTAAGTGGAAAATAGAAAGTCTTTAAAAGCCCTCAAGCAGACGAAAGTATTAGCGGCACGATCATTCACGCCCAAAGAACTGCTCCTCCTTCGGCAAGGCCACGAATTCCCAGCTGGCCGGGAAGAATCGAACGACTTCGCCGGGACGATAGCCTTCCAGCAGCATTCCGCATTGGACTTGAATTTGGACACCGCTGCTACCTGGAACAATAGAGACTTTCTTCGTGTTGAGTATGTTTCCTCCCTTACGGTCATTTAAGGGATCGTAGGTCATGAGGGAAGAACGAGCGACGGCAAGAGTGCCCTTGGGCTTCATGTCGTCCTTGGCGCCTCCGGAGGTGGGCCAACCAAGAGGCGACGGGACAATCGTGGAAAAGTCATCGAAAAGACTCGTATCAATGCCGTCGAAGAAGGTCACGGTAACGATCTGTTTATTATCATCCGCTTCCTCGACCCAGCCCGGCACACCTCGTTGGCGAATATAGTCATGGTGTCGGGCGAGTTGACGAGCGGAGGCAAGTTTGCGGCTCTCGCTGTCGAGCCAGATCCGGAAAACTCGACCGGGTCCATAGAGTGTGGCCCAGGTAAGGTTCATCTGGACATCCTGACCTGTTTGAATGTCCTTCAATGTGCCAAAACCTTTTTTTTGGTAAACCACGGTGCTGTGGAGAAGATCAAAGGTTTTGGCTTCTCCATTCGCTTTTCCTTCTTTGAAAAGGGTTGCTTTGAGTTTCATCTTCCCAAGGTCTACCTGGTTCACCTTCCATACCTGATTTCGTCGAGCGTGGTAGCTGAAATCGTCCTCAATCCGAATGCATTGGCGAAACTCTGACTCCGGTGAAATTCGGTTGTGCCACCTGTCCAGTGGCGGGCTCTCGTCCTTGGAATCTCGAACATAGCACCAAGTATGGAGATGCGTACCAAGTGGAATATCCTGCAGGGCGGCGGGTTGCCCGTTGTATTCAATCGAACCATATGGAAGCAGGGAGAGCAGTAGTGGCAGGTCCCATACGGCTCTTCCTTGAGAATCGCTACGGTCGACTCGAATGTGGAGTTCCCGTTCTGCATGATCGACCCAGATAAGCTCCCCCACAATGCGGTGGGCTGATCCAGTAGGTGGAAACTTGCCCCTTACTGGTTGATGCCAGGAAAGTTTATTGTCGTTGTTTTCGTCGGTGCGAAAACTGGAAATCTCATTTTCGGCCTTGGTCGAAATCGCTAAGACAGAAAGAAGGAAGAGGCGGGCTAGCATTATGCGACGACTTGGGAAAGTACTTTGAGGCTGTCTTGGAATTGATTGGTTTCGACCCCGACTCTTTGAAGCATGGTCAAAAGCAAATTGCTCAGACGTGCATCACTGTCTACGGGACGACCGCATATCTTGTAATGGGCGTTGGCGTCCGCGACGTTGTATTTGCCGATCTCCGGCAGATTGAAATCAACGTGAGTCCCATGCTTCAAGCCAAGTTTTCGTCCTCCAGCATACAGGGTGGGCAGGTTCGCATTGCCGTGACTATGACCGTAGGCCATGCCACTTCCCCACAAGACTTGGGTGGTATCCAGCAGATTTCCATCCTCTTCCTGATGTTCTTTCAATTGATCCAGGAAGTAACTCAGTTGTTCGACAAGAAAAGTGTCGGTCTGCGTGAGGCGACGCAACTGCTCAGGATCGCCGTTGTGATGCGAGAGACCATGACGAGCCTGAGAGATGCCAATATCAGGGATTGCTCCTCCATTGGACTCGCTGCAAATCATGCAGGTAATGACTCGAGTCATGTCAGTACGAAGAGCCAACACCATCAAGTCGTAAAAGAGGCGATGGTATTCTTGTACTTGCGTTTGGTCCATCTTACGAGTGAAGCGACCGCTATTAACCGAATCGAGTTTCGGTCGAGGAACATCCAACCAGGCATCTGCCCGCTCGGTCCGAATTTCGACCTGACGCACGGCGGTAAGATATTCGTCGATTTTGTTTCGATCCTCAGTTCCAAGCTTTTGGTTTACTCGTTTGGCATCAATTACAACCGCATCAAGTATACTACCTCGACGATTCAGTCTTCGGCGAATCGAGTCCTTGCCTCCTTTTTCGCCCACGAACAACCTTTCGAAGACAGATTTCAAATTCCTTTCAGCGGGAAGTTGAATCCCATCTTTCGACCAAGCTAGGGAATGGCCTTCAATGGCCAACTCAAGGGAAGGGAATCGTGTTTGAACCCCCTGAACTCCAGCCATAATCTGGTCGACTGAAACGGTATTGCGAAACGCTCCACCTGAGGCGGGCACGTCGGCCCCGGTCAACCAAACCTTGTCGCAATTATGGTGTTTGCCGAGAACCATCGGGTGGTGCAAACCACTTATCGGAGTAACTTCTTGCCGATGACGTTCGAGAGACTTCAGTGGAGTTGTGAACTCATAGTCGGTTCCGGCCTTTTCGATTTGCCAAGTCAAGGTATTGACACCGTTGGGGATGTAGAGAAAAACGCTCCTCTTAGGCACACTCGCCTTGGGCAAGGGGCTGGCCATACAATCCAGCAGGGGAAGAGCTATACTTGCACCGACTCCACGCAGCATGTGGCGACGACTGATGCGCCACTTGTTTAATTGAACATTCATAAGGTTTGCTTCTGGTTGCTTGAGCTTGGATAAGAGGTACCCGATCGGTGGCTTGTATTCTCCATTTGATTGTAGCGGATGAGCATCTATCAATTTACCTCATTTGAAAGAGTTTGGAAACGACGAATGCTTCCAGGATGTCCTTTAGGCGGTAATCCTTTTTCTTGCCGATTGAGGCAATCGCTTTTAATTCCTCAATGTCGTCGACCGTGATGGTCCGACGCATGCCATAGATGGCGAGCTTTTTGATGAAGGTCAGGTTGAACGCATCGACTTCATCCATCAGCAACTGCTGAAACTCCTTTGCGTTTTGAAAGGCTCGACCGTCCGACAGTTCACCGCTTGCATCCACGACCGGGTCACCCCCGGTACCACTGACTTTCTCGTGAGTCCTCCATTCACCAATGGCATTGTAATGATCGAAAGCCAAGCCGAGGGGATCGATCTTCTTGTGACAGGAGGCGCAGTGGGGATCATGCTTATGGGCCTCGAGCTTCATGCGAAGAGTTGCCTTGGGCGCGTCCAAGGGATTAGGTTCGATGGGGTCGACGTTGGCCGGTGGGGGTGGCGGATCCTTGCCGAGAATCGCTTCCGATAACCAAACCCCTCGATGAACCGGTCGATGGCGAGTACCGTCGGACGTGAGTGAAAGGATGGAAGCATGAGTCAGAAGACCTCCGCGATGGTCTTCAGTCCGAAGCGACACTCGTTGAAACTTGTCCTCAACCACGTCGGGTATTCCATAAAATCGAGCCAACCTGGGGTTAAGCATAGTCCAGTCCGAGTCTATGAATTCTCGCAAGGTCAACCCATCCCGTAATACCCGACCAAAGAATTCGCGGGTCTCATCGATCATACTTTGCTCAAGATGATCGTCGTAGTTCGGATAAATCTTCTTGTCTGGAGGAAACATCCCCACTTTGCGAAGTCGCAGCCACTGGGTGGGAAAAGATCGGGTGAAGCGTTCCGACCTTGAATCATCCAGCATGCGCCTGAATTGGGCTTGTAAAACGCCTTGGTCGCGCAGTCGTCCTTGCTCCGCGAGGGCGAGCAACTCGTTATCCGGCATCGTGCTCCAAAGTAAGTAAGACAGACGAGAAGCCAATTCCCAGTCATTCAATTCATGACGCTCCAAATTTTCATCCCCCTCAGAAAGGAAAATAAAGCTCTTTGAGCAGAGGATGGCGATCATACCCGCCTTTACCGATGCCCGAAAACCTTCCCCGGCAGCTAATTCCGCCTTCACGATGTCGACGTATACATCGAGCTCACCCTCGTAGAGAGGTCGGCGAAACGCCCTACCGGCGAGTTTGGACAGTCCTTCTCGAACGGCAGCAATGCTTTCCTCTTTGGGCATGTATTCATTACGGCGTCGCCGTTCCTGCTCAGTAACGATTGGCCCCCGCATCGAAAGCGAATCGATAATCAAAAGCGGATACCGTGGTCGCCCCTGCTGATCAGTTATCTTCATATTCCAAGGCGCACGTGGCCGGGAGGTATTGATGAAGGGTATTCGACTCGACTGGTTGGTCCTGGGATGGCGACCGGTCTTGTTTTCGTTGGTTACGTAAATTTTGGGTGCTCGGGTGGTTGGAAAATGAGCTCGAAACGTGACCGTGAACGGATTGTCTTCCGAGGCGATGATATCTTGCTCGAACAAGACGCGATCGAGATCCGCTTCCACCACTTTCATTCGAGGAGCAATTCCATTCTCCGGCTTCAATCCACAAACCGTGTAACTGATTTCATAAACACCGGGGCCGGGGAATTTCAAATCCGGCCCTGTCCACGGGTTCGAATATCGAAAAATCTCTCCCGAAGTAGTGATGAGAGCCCGGGCTTGATTGAGGAGTCCTCTTTTCTTGAACATCTCATAATAGTGATGCCCTTCATTGATTTCAATCGCACGCTTGCTGGCTTCGAGGTACTTGACTGATTGCTCCGGGTACGCTTCCTCAAGTACGATTTCAGCCGCCTTGACGTACTTTTCGACATGTGAGGGAGAAAGGGTGAGAATAGATCCAATTCGCTCGAAACCATGCCACTCTGGATCTTCGAGTAGTCCGCCCGGATCCGATGCATCGTATTCCACTCCGACCAGGTCGCGTAGGGTGAAAACATATTCTTCCCGAGTTAACCTACGGTAGGAAACTTTATCGCGTTTGGCCATGCGAGCAGCCTCACCTTCCTTGATGCGGTCGGATAGCCACTGCACCGTGCGTAAACTCTCGTCCGAAGAAGGCAAATTCTCCTCTTTTTCAGGAGGCATCTCCGCGGAACTGAGCCGTTCCATTACCTCTATCCAGGAGGGGATATCCTCTAATCCGACGTCGCCGGAAAGAATGTCGATGCGGAAGTCTCCCTTCTGCTTCTTTTCCCCATGGCAACGGAAGCAATGTTCCTTGAAAAAGGGGCGCGCTTCTTTGTTGAACATGTCTACCCGTGCGGAGGCGTCTGCCTCCAAGCAGGGAACGTTCTGCAAAAAAGCGACGCCAACAAGTACCAAGCTATATCGAAAACGTAAAACCATGATCCAATTTAAAAAGTAAAAGCAAATAAGGAAGAAACTAAGTAATGAGACATCCCAAAAATATATACGAACACCTCAAGTCGTGGACAGACATTTAAATGTTTTCGTAAAAAACAAGTGGTCTGATCTCATTGCCGAAAGCAACAGGAATCAGAGTTCAAATACGATATAAATTCCAAGGCATCAGATATCTAATGTGATTTCCTAACATGAAAGGGCAACAGGTCTTTAAGGAGACTACAGAACTTACATAGAACTTGTAAAAAACACCCGAGGCCGACTTCCCTTGAAGGAC
>JACNJI010000361.1 GCA_014382645.1 Verrucomicrobiota bacterium
CCGGCTACGATGCTTGGTCCCTCGCCAAGGCCTACGCCAAGCGAAAGAATGCCCCGCCCCTCAAGCCTCTCATCTGGGTCGGCGCCAAGGGGTTCAACTACGAGTACAACCTCAAGTTCATGAAGTACCTAGATGAGCTCGGCATTCCTTACAAAAAGCTGATCGTTCCCGACGCTCCGCACAGCACAAAAATCATCTACGAAAAAAGCGGGATTGAACTCATGCAATTTCACGACCGAAACTTCGGAAAGTGAAGCAAATCTCGGTGATGCGGAAACCTCAAATGTTAAAACAGTCACCGTCCTTTAAAATAATAATCGCAAGCAACATTGTTCTTGTCGGGCTCAAGCACCTTTGGAAATAGAAGAAGATTCAATCGTTGCCTCTTAATATTTCAGTTAAAAGAAGGAGATTAATGAAACTCAGCATAATTTTTCTAGCCATATTGACAGGGCTTGCAACTGGAGCCGTAGAACCGAGAGACGGGCCCAAGTACAACTTCGTCTGCGCAGACTATTCAAAGGGCGAAGTTTGCATCGTATCCAGCAAGGGAGAGGTCAAGCGAGTCATCAAAACGAGAAACCCAAACGACGTATGGTCATTACCCAATGGCGAAGTCATGTTTGCTTGGAGAATGGGCGTCAATATTTACGACAAGAGCGGAGAGAAGGTCTTTGAATGGAAGACCTCGGAGAAACGCGATGAGATTCACACCTGCCAACCCCTTCCCAACGGCAATATTCTTATCGCCCAAAATGGACCCGCCCGAATGATCGAGGTCACTCGCGAGGGCAAAACCGTAAAAGAGATTCCGGTCAAGACCCGAAACAACGATCTACACATGCGATTCAGAATGTGCCGAAAATTAGATAACGGTCATTATTTGTGCATGGTTTCCTGCGATAGTGAGATCCGTGAGATTGATTCGGAAGGGAAGACCATTCGTGTGATCAAGGATCTCCCCGGAGTACAAATGGCCAAAGCCCATGCAGTTATGCGCCTAGCGAACGGCAATACACTTTTCTCCACCGGGGCCAGCGCCACGGCAGTCGAGGTAGATAAAGACGACAAAGTTGTCTGGAAGCTGGAGCGAAAGGACCTGCCCGAGATAAAGATGGGCTTCATGACCGGTATGAATCGTCTTCCAAACGGGAATACGGTCATCTGCTTTTATCAGGGAAGCCATCACGTCATTGAAGTGACGCCCGAGAAAAAGCTAGTCTGGAAATGGCGATTGCCCTCACAAAGGACCGTCGTCAGCATTCAGATTCTGGACCAAGAAGGCGATGCTTCAAAAGGCCAAATATTTAAGTAATTTCCCTGTTTCATCCCCCTTCACATCAGGAGGCTTCCGGCGATGAATGCACGTATCATTGAAGCCGTCATGGCGCTGTCCCTTGGATTGATCGGTTCGAACGTCATTCAAGCAAAAGACGCCAAACACACCAACATCATCCTCTTCCTCATTGACGACTTGGGTTGGAAGGATCTCGCTTGCTACGGCAGCGCCTTCTACAAGACCCCAAACATCGACAAGTTGGCCTCCCAAGGCGTACGCTTTACCGATGCTTATGCCGCCTGCGCAGTATGCTCGCCCACCCGAGCAGCCATCCTAACCGGAAAGTACCCGGCTCGGCTAATGCTGACCGAGTGGTTGCCGTCGGGACGCTGGAACCCGAAGGCAAAGCTGAGAAGCGGCAGGTTCCTTCGCTCCCTCCCCTTGGAAGAAAAAACCCTCGCCGAAGCCCTGCGGGAAACCGGTTACCGCACCTGTATCGTGGGCAAGTGGCATCTAGGTGGAGAACCGTTCAACACTGCTCGCCACCATGGGTTCAATGATTCCATCGCAGCCAACGACCACGGAAATCCCGGCAACTACTTTCACCCGTAAAAAGGGCGGTGGTCCATACCCACGACAAAGTTAAAGGCAACTTGGCAGGTCCTACCCGGAGGGAAGGATGGGGAATACTTGACCGACCGATTGACCGACGAAGCCGTAACCTTCATCAGGGAGAATCAGCGGCAACCATTCTTTCTCTACTTCTCCCACTATGCGGTACACACGCCGTTGCAGGCCAAGAAGGCAATGATTGAAAAATACAAGTCCGTTCCAAAGGGAAAACGGCAGGGCAACCCAGTTTACGCCGCCATGGTAGAAAGTGTGGATCAAAGTGTGGGACGCGTAATGGAAGAGCTCAGGGCTTTGAAACTTCACGAAGAAACCCTCGTTATTTTCACTTCGGACAACGGAGGCTTCGCCGGAGCCACCGATCATGCCCCACTTCGGGGGAACAAAGGATCTTATTACGAGGGAGGCATACGGGTTCCTCTCATCATGCGATGGCCGGGAGTTGCTAAATCCGGCCGAGTGAACAACACCCCCGTCATCAGCATGGATCTTTACCCGACTTGCCTAACCGCAGCGGGCTTGCCTATGCACCGTGCTCAGCACCGCGACGGCATCGATTTACGCCCGCTCCTAAAAGGTGAAAAGCATCTAAGCCGAAAAGCTCTTCACTGGCACTATCCGCACTACAACAGTCATCCGTCCGCCGCCCCGTCCTCTGTGCTAAGAAAAGGCAACTGGAAACTGATTGAAGCATTCGACCCCCAAAGCATTGAACTCTACAACCTAGAAAAAGACCTGAGCGAAACCAAAAACCTCGCTGATGTTGAACCTGAGAAACTAGCGGAACTTCAAAAAGAACTGAGCGATTGGCGCGAATCAGTAGGAGCGGAGAAAATGGAATCCAATCCGGATTATCAAAACTGATTTCGGTATTGGGAAACTGCCAAAAAATCGCTGACAGTCTAGCTCTTTAGAGGTAACTACATCTGATGTCGTCTCAGCAAAAGTTCCATGACAATGAAGCCTTGGCTGCCTATGTGGAGGGTCTCAAGTCTCACGATATAGCAACTATAGCCGAATCGCTTGCTGAGAACGTGAAGTTCGTCACATCCGTAAAGACAATGGGCAAGCCCGCAATACTAGAGTTCCTCAACGCCTTGTATGCCGGTTTCCCCGATTGGAATTACGACCATGACAATCCCGTTCGGCACGGCGATGGTTCCTACTCCATCCTCTGGCGGCAGGGTGGAACTCATACGGCGATGCTTTCCTTCCCGGGTTTTGATGCCGTGCCAGCTACGGGAAAGACCGTCGTCATTCCCAAACAACGTTTCTTCTACCGCGTTGATTCGTCGGGTCTCACGGAGATTCGACCCGACCCCGTGCCCGGCGGAGCTCCTCGTGGCATCTTTGAGCAGATTGGCGTGGAGCAGTCACCTCTTTGAGATTCGTCATGCAAAGATTTGCACGTGTAACGGTTTTTCCATACGTTCACACTTTATGCCGAAACGCCTGAATCTATTGCTTTGTCTGCTGGTGCTTCCCTTTGCCCTGGATGCCGGACAGGTCGTTTCCCTGTCGGAAGAGACGGTCAAACCATTCCTCGCGAAAAACTGTGTGCGTTGCCATGGCCCGGACAAGCAAAAGGGCAAGATGCGCCTGGACACCCTACCACTGGAGATTGGCAACGGCGCGGTTGCACAGCGATGGCTGGATGTGCTGGACGCATTGAATGCCGGGGACATGCCGCCCGAGAAGGAGGAGCAACCGGGCCGGCGGGAACTCACGCTCGTGCTGAGGGCCCTGACCGAGACCATTCGGGATGCTCGCAGGCAACTTTCGGATCAGGGCCGGGAAGTGGCGATGAGAAGGTTGAACCGCCGGGAATACGTCAACAGCATCGATAGCCTCTTCGGTTTTCGGGTGGGCACGGACTCCTTGCCTGAGGATGATCCCGCCGACCCTTTTGACACCATCGGCTCGCAGCAGTTCTTCTCCTCCTATCATTTTGAAAAATACCTCGAGATGGGTCGGGTGATTGTGGCGGATGCTTTTGCTCTGGGAAATAATGGGCGACAACAAGTCAAGACACAGGTGGAGGAACCGGAAGTCCGGACCAACAAGCAAATCCGCGATCGCTACCGCCAGCGCATGGAAAGATGGCGCGAAGTGGTGGCCGCACTCGAAGAGGGCCAGACCTTCAAAGACGACAATTTCCCCTTGAATTTCGATGCCAAGGACAGACGCTTTGATGGAAGGGGCCTCCATTTTTACCTGAACTTTCATGCCGAACGATCCGCGGGTCCGGCGGCTTACCTGAAGAGGGAACTGATCGACAAGGGGCTCTACTTGACCCGGCGGGCGGGTGGTCGATGGACGGCGGGCATCGTCAAGCATGGCTATGATCCGCGGGGCGCCTACAAGGTCCGTTTGCTCGCGGGGATCAACGAGGAACCGCCGGAGTCGCGTACTTTCGTCAGCGTGAACGACAAGGGCCGGGTTCTGGCTCCGCTCAAGATTTACGGGACTGCCCATGAAAACGAGATGATCGAACTGGATTACCAACCCCTGCACGGATCCAGCCACTTTGGATTCCAAGTGGAGGAGAGACGCAACGAGATGATCGATGGCAAGGCGTATGTCCGGAAGGTCGATCCCTATGGGGACTGGTCGAGCATTTTCGTGGACCGGTTGGAGGTGGAAGGTCCCTTTTACGGAGAACTGACCTTGTTTGAGAAACTGGCTTTTCCCAACGGGCCATCTAAGAAAAGAAACCATCCCGTCGAACGGACCGATGTGGAGGCGAAGGCTCTGATCGATTCCTTTGCCCACGAAGCCTTTCGTCGTCGTGAAATGGATCCCGCTTTTCTTCAGAAGCTTCATGACCTTTACGCGTTGGGAAGGAAATCCGGGCTGGAAGTTGAGCAAGCCTTGGTCGATCCCCTTGCCGTGGTCTTGGCGTCTCCTGGCTTTCTTTATTTGAGCGAGGCGGAGGATGCGGGCCCAAGGCGCAAGCCCTTGACGCAGCACGAACTGGCGGTTCGGTTATCCTATTTTCTCTGGAGTGCTCCGCCCGACGAGAATCTCTACCAGGCCGCTGAGAAGGGAACGCTGAAGAGCTCGGCTGAATTGACCAGGCAGGTGGACCGTATGCTGGCCGACCCCAGAGCGGAAGCTTTTTATCATTCCTTCATGAGCCAATGGTTCGAACTGCACCGATTTGATGACATCGCGGTCAACCCCGAGGATTACCTGATGTTCGACGAGCAGGTCCGTTACTCCGCCCGCGAGGAACCCATTCGTTTCTTCGAGCACCTGATGAAGGAAAACCTCTCCTTGGGGAACCTGATCGATTCCGACTTCGCCATGCTTGATCCTTTGCTGGCTCATTTTTACGGAATCAAGGGAGTGGACGGCCAGGGCTTCCGCAAGGTGAACCTTCCGCCTGAATCGCCACGGGGCGGCTTGATTGGAACGACCGCGTTTATGATCATGGGCTCGACCGGTGATCGTACCTCGCCGATCATTCGGGGAACCTTGGTTTTGGATAAGTTTCTGCATGATCCGTCGGCGGATCCTCCCCCCAACGTGCCCGAGTTGACGGATGCTTCCAAGGAACCATTGCCCATTCGAAAAATGATCGAATTGCACCAGTCCAAGGCCCAGTGCGCATCCTGCCACGCCAAGATCGATCCGATCGGATACGGTCTGGAAACCTTTGACGCGGTCGGTCTGTGGCGCG
This sequence comes from Verrucomicrobiota bacterium, assembly GCA_014382645.1. Taxonomy (GTDB): domain Bacteria; phylum Verrucomicrobiota; class Verrucomicrobiia; order Opitutales; family Seribacteraceae. Next base: position 5,592 of record JACNJI010000361.1, read on the forward strand.
AAGAGGCGAAGGTGGGCAAGCGGATGGAGAAGATCGAACAGGGAGGAACCCTGCCGGAAGGTCGAACTTACGCGAACTTCGATCAGTTTAAAGCCTTGCTTCTTGGGCGAAAGGAACAACTGGTTCGGTCTCTGGTCGAGGGAACGATGAGCTATGGTCTGGGTCGCACGGTCGAGTTTTCCGACGGGGATGACCTCGATGCCTTGACCAACCAACTGATCAAGGATGGCCTGGGAGCCAAGTCGCTCATTCACAATCTGGTCCAAAGCAGTCTTTTTCAAAGCAAATGAAATTCTTTTAAACCCATGCCCATCAAACTTTCAAAATGAACTCTCTCAAAACGGTTTCACTCCTCACTCTTGGAACGTTACTTGCGTCTTCCGTTTTACATGCCAAGCGGCCGAAGCCACCGACCCGTGCGTTCGATGCCCCAGGGGCGCCAACCTTCATCCGGCTCGATGACAAGCCGGGAGTCAATCCGCCGGTCGATGCAGTGGGAAACTTCCTGATCGGACCGGACTACCGGCCGGCTCCCGAGCGCGGAATTCCCAAGGATTCGCCGAGGGGGAAAGTCCTGCAATTCACCATCGATTCGAAAAACACCAAGTTGCTCAACCCCGGCATCGCCCGCAAGGTATTCGGCAAGGTCGATCCGAAGAACCCCAAGACTTTGATCGTCGAGACCCACGAGATCGATTACGTCCGGCAGATCACCGTATACGTTCCCGCCCAATACAAGAAGGGAAGCCCGGCTCCCTTCATGGTTTGTCACGACGGTCCGAAGGGAAAGCCCAACCAGATGATCCCCAACGTGCTGGACAACCTGATCGCCCAGAAGCGCGTCCCGCCCATGATCGTAATCCAAGTCGCCAATGGGGGAGGAGATGCTCAAGGGCATGAACGGGGCAAGGAATACGATACCATGTCCGGACTTTACGCCGAATATATCGAAACGGAAGTTCTTCCCCGGGTGGAAAAAAACTGCGGGGTGAAGCTCACCAAAGATCCCGATGGACGGGCGGTGATGGGAAGCAGTTCAGGCGGTTCGGCCGCCCTGATCATGGCTTGGTACCGGACCGATCTTTACCACCGGGT
>JACNJI010000362.1 GCA_014382645.1 Verrucomicrobiota bacterium
TTGCCAAAAGTAAGCGCGTTCACAGCGACAGAAACTTACTTACCCGTCATGCGAATCTCGGAGATCTTTACCGGCCCACCCTTCTTGACGGAAAGATCGGCCGCGAAAATAATCTCGTGTGATAGAACGGCCTCGTCGAGACTGGTATGGGGCATCTCCTTCCCCTTGTTCATGGCGTCGAAAAAGGCCTCGAACTGGGTTTGGTAGGGATGATCCGCGACATCGCCCGAATCCACCAGTTTCATGGAAAGCTCGCTCCACTGTGTCTTGTCTGACTTGAGCTCTTCGCAATGAAGTTTGTTGTCGAGCAAACTGCCTTTGCTCCCAACCAAGTGAGTATGGAAATAGTAAGGTTGCAGACAGTCGAGCACGGACGCCGTCTTGCCCACGCTCCCATCTTTGAACTTCATGATCGTAACGGTGGTGGTCGGGTATTCGTACTTCTTGAAATACTTATGACTGGACTGAGTGGCGTAACTAGTTACCTCAACAACCTCGCCGTCCATACAACCACGAAGCGCATCCAAGGCGTGACAACCCGCCGAAAGCAAACTGCTTCCGCCGGCTCTTTTTTTCACGTTCCACCGGTACTGTCCATACCAAGGACCGACCCCGTGGTAGTAGTCGATTTCTCCATAATGAATGGAACCGAGTAATCCCTTGTCGATGATGGCCTTGGTGGACTGAAACTGGTTCGAAAACCACGCCTCGAAACAGACACAGGTTCCCACGCCGGCTTTTTGAGCCGCTTTTTGCATGGCATATACGTCCTTCAAGGAAAGGGCTAAAGGTTTTTCAACGATAAGATGCTTACCTGCTTCCGCCGCGGCAATGGCTTGCTTTGCGTGCTGGTAGGGATAACTGCAGATATCCACCACGTTCACGTTCTCGTCCGCAATCAGCTTCTTGACGTCGCGGTAAGGCGTGATGTCGGATCCATAACGCTGCTTCAGTTCGCCCGCATCGAGCGGGCGGGAGGAGTAGATGGCCACGACTTCGGCATCGGGACAGGCGTTGATTGCATCGATATGGGCAGTGGCAGCCCAACCATATCCGATAATTCCTACGTTATACTTGGCCATGTGTCATTGATTTGTATTTGAGGTTTGCGATCTAGCCTTTGGGCTGAACGATAAAAGAAGAAAGATTCTTCACCTCGTCCATAAGCGGCAAGACAAAACATAACGGAAAACAGCAATGTCCTTACCACCTCGAATTCTTCTGTTCGGAGCGCATCCCGACGACGCCGAATACCATGCGGGTGGTCTCCTTACTCGCTACCGCAAGGAATTGGACGCCACGGTAAAGCTAATTTCGCTCACCGACGGCGCTGCAGGCCACCACAAACGATCCCCCGAAGACCTTCGCAAGCTACGCCAGAGCGAATCAGCGAACGCAGGCAAAGTGATCGGGGCCGAGTACGTCAACTGGGATTTGCCCGACGCCCACCTCGAAGCCACACTCAAAAACCGCGAACGCGTTATCCGCGAGATTCGAACCTTCCGGCCAGACCTCGTGCTTACACACCGTTCCTGCGACTACCATCCGGATCACCGGGCTGTCGGGCAACTCGTACAGGACGCATCCTATCTCGTCACCGTACCAAACATTCTTCCCGAAGTACCTCCACTCTTCAACGATCCCGTCATTCTTTACATGCCGGATCTCTTCACAAGACCAGCTCCCTTGCGACCGGATCTGGTCTTGGACGTGGGCGAACAAGTCGATTCAATTGTCGCAATGCTGGCCTGCCACCGTACGCAAGTCTTCGAGTGGCTGCCCTACGAGGGAGGCATTCTCGATCAAGTACCTGAAGACGAAAACGCCAAACTAGAATGGCTTCGTGGCTGGTTTTACGAGCAAGTCGCGGAACGGGCAAATCGATTTCGCGATGCCCTCGTCGCGAACTACGGCGAGGAACATGGACAAGCAGTCAAATGCTGCGAAGCCTACGAGGTGAGCGAGTACGCCTCTCCCATGCACGAGAAAGGACGAGCAAAGTTATGGCCGTTCAACGAATCGGTTTGAACCCTCGAGTAATTCGCCAAGCGGGTCCTTTCGCTTCAAAGCGGTAAGCCCCGACGTCGCGGGAAGAACCGCGCGAGCGACCATCGAAATCATCTTTCGTAGAATATCTCGGATTGGCCATCCTGAGCAGAGACGATCCTCCGATCGGGTATAATGCCTCAGTCAGGTCACGATTCAATCTTCCGGTGTTTCGCCACTCGTCGAGACCAAGCTTTGAGACCGAAACACTCCCCTGCCCCACATTACCGGAAAAGGTCACGAAACCATCAGCAGGTACCCGTAAGGCGGTGCCGCCATAGAGTGCATTATTTGCCACGATCACGGACCCGGAATATTTCCCCTTGCTCGGTGGAATAATACGTAAGGCGGTCTTTCCCGTATTCACAACGGTGTTGTGGGTGATGGTCAGATTCCCCACTACGGCACTTTGATGGTCTCGTGAATAGATGCCCGCACCGCCGCAGTTAAAAATAACGTTGTTCCGCACGACGGCATCGGATGCCGCCTGAATGCCGCTGTCCGCTACGTTGAAGATGAGGTTGCGTTCGATCACGTTCGGTTCCTTACCGTCCGTATCGTAAACGATGACGCCGGGGTATTTCACATCGTGTATTACATTATCGCGCACCAAGTTGCCCCAGCTCCCGTCTTTCAACTCGATGCCGTCTCCTTGGCTCACCTGCGGTCCCTTCAAGTCATGGATGTAGTTCCCTTCGATAAGTCCATGAAAAAACTGGGTCTGGGTCTTGCCATTGGATTCCGAATTAGATCCCAGATAGAATGCTTCGCCATGTCCGCTCGTATGATGAATGTGGTTGCGCCGAAAAACCATGCCTTCATAGAGGTTCCCCACATGGTTACAAGTCACTGCCACACCCCCCAAGTGATGAATGTGCAAACCCTCCAACGTAACGAATTTAGCCATAGTGTCTCCATGCTTATAGATGCGAATAGCGGCGGCACCTCCCGTGATCTCGAACCCCTTGAGCGTTATGTACTGCGTCCCCGATAGATTAAAAGTGTTTTGGCGATCGTCGGGCCTGCGGAAGATGACTTTGGCTCCTACGGCGGCCCGGATAACTATGGGGTTCGCCGAGGTGCCGACATGACTAAGTACAAGCATACGCGGATTGGAGTAAGTTCCCTCCAGCAGGACAACTTCGTCACCCGGTTGCAAACCGTCACCGTGAAGCAAACCGAACCAGTCGTCCGAAGGCCCCACTTGATGAATCTCGGCAGGGGCAAGAACCTGTATAAATAAGAAAAAGAATAACAGGCGAACAAGGTTCATAGGAAAACCATCAAATGAACTTCGTCAATCCCGGCATGGCAATACGCACGGCGGGGGCAGGGCCCCACTCGTGTTTCTCGGGCCCTAGGACTTCCTTCGAGTTGAGAGCCATGTCCCAAGTGATCTCCTGCCCCGTGTAAGTGGCCATGCGCCCCATGATGGCGAGCAAAGTACTCTTGGCCATGTATTCTCCGTTGTTGATTGGCTTGCCGGATCGAATGCTAGCGAAAAGTTCGTCATGCTCAGTCTGGTAGACGTCATTGCCCTCTCCACGATATACCCATAGGTCCTTGCCCTTGGCGTCGATGGTTACTCCGTTGCGTCGCTCGGAAAAACGTGCCCGACCCGCGGACCCTTGGATCTCGGCGCTCATGTTGCTCTTGCAGCCCTTCATCTGGCGGGTGTTGCTGTACAGCTTGGCCCCGTCGGCGTATTCATAGACGATGGAATGATGGTCGAAAATGTTGCCGTATTTTTTCTCCGTGCGCACATGCCGGCCACCCATGCCCACAGCCTTGATTGGGTAGGCCCCTTTGGCCCACGAGCAAACATCGAGAAAATGTACGTGCTGTTCCACGTTGAAATCGCCCGAAAGCCAACTGTAATAATACCAGTTGCGCATTTGATAATGCATGTCAGTCCAGTCGGGTTGCCGTTCCTTGTACCAGATCGAACCACGATAGTCATTGGCCTGAAGGGAGAGCAAATCACCGATAGCACCGTCATGCAGTCGATGCACCAGCTCTTGAAGACCGTAAGAGTGGCGCAGGCAAAGCCCGGAAACGACAGAGAGCTTTTTCTTCTTCGCAAGCTTACAGGAAGCAAGCACGGACCGAATGCCCGGACCATCCACAGCCACGGGCTTTTCCGCAAAGACATGGACGCCCGCGTTGATAGCTTTCTCAATGTGAACGGGACGGAAGTGAGGGGGCGTGGCCAGCAGGACAACGTCCACTCCACTCGCGAGCAACTGATCGAAGGCATCGAAACCAACGAACCTCTTGTCCGCAGGAACTGATATTCTTTCAGAAACAGCCGGAATTGCGAGTAAGCGTTCGAGACTACCATCCAAGCGATCCGAAAACATGTCTGCCATGGCTACGAGTCGAGTTCCCGAGTCCGCCTGCAAAGCCTGCCGGCAAGCACCCGTGCCACGCCCCCCGCAACCGACTAAACCCACTTTGAGAACCTCGGCTTTCTCGGCCGGGTCAGCGGCCAAACTCGAAGTAATGACGGTGCCGGCTGTGGCAACGGCCGATTTGGAAATGAAATTGCGTCGGGTAAATGCACGTTCGAGTTTCATAACTGTCTCACTTCTTGGCGGGTTCAAGGATGGCGTTCCGAAAAAAAACTTCGTGGCCCTCATTCTGAAAAAGGATGCGACCGCCAGCGGGGAAAACTTCGTAGACCTGATTCACGGTGAAACCATTCACCTTGATATTGATGCGGTCCGTCAAGCAAATGACCTCGACCTTGGTCCATTTCCCGAGGGGGGAGGCGACATCCCATCGACCACGAGTATCCAGCAGTTCCTTGAAGTCCGGATCGTGGTGCGTCCACCAGAACTGCCGCCCGAACCACTTTGTCGGCTTTCCGCCGGGATTCCAACGGGTACGATTATCACGTGCCTTGAGTGTGTCACTAGTTAAGGTCACGGGAATCGTCTTCTTGTCGAAATCGGTCCCGCGAATGACGATGAGGTCGCCCTCGCAACCTTGGGCCAACTGACACTCCACCGAAGCCATCCATTTATCCCCCGAGTTACCGTCGGGACCGGTGGCATGGATTAGCAAGCCCGAGTTTCGCACATACTTCCCGCCGTCCGTCTTCTTTCCCCACTTGTATTCCACCGATAGATGATAATCCTTGTAGCCTTGCTTGGGACCTACGTAACCACGACCCGCCCCGGAAATGTGAATAACACCGTCCGTTATGGAAAAGGCACTGCCCTTATCTTCCGTACCGATGCCCTCCGACCATGTGGTGAAACCACTCAAGTCCTTGACTTGGAAGAGCTCGAGAGGACCTGTCGGAACAATGAACTGAGGAGTCTCCGCAGCCAGTGGCAAACAAGAAGCAAGCAACCATGAGTAAAGATTCTTCATCGGATAAGACATGAGGCAATGAGAGAGTTCCTTGCGCTCCTCCCCTTCTCCGACAAGGAGAAAGGTAACCTTACCCAAACAATTTCCGCAACAAGCCCCACTCGTTTCCCAAGACAAGCCCTAGAAGGTATCGCCAACCAAAACATTGACTGCTGTCTTCCGGAGGGTGGCGGCGATGGCAGGATTGATATTGGCATTCCAGCTAATACCCGCGGGCGACTTGCCCGTAATTTCGCCAAAAAAGACACAGGCAGCAAGATAACCTCCAAGAGGAGCGGGATGACTCCCGTCCTTTTTGTAAAGACTGGAGAAAATGGATTTGTCGGCAACATGGAGAAGGGCGAAGGCATGACCGACTGGGGCCACATCCGCGTCGTTGCCACGAGCGGCTTGCGAGTATTCACGACTAATCTTTTTTTGCATGGCGAGAAAGTCAGGATACGCATCCGGGTTTTCTTTATCTCCGTCCCGGCGCCCCCAAGTCATGTACAGACAGGGACGAGATCCTTGCTTGCGAGCAAGCTTGCAGAGACCAACGACTGCTTCGTGGAACTCTTTCGTGTGCTTGCCACCGAGACCGGACTTCTGGCTTTGACCTTGAAGTACAATGTGGTCCCACTTACGCGACTCGATGAGTCGTAGAGTTTGCTCAGAGGCGAGATGGTGCGTCAAGTCCTTGCCTCCGGGGTTCATGAAGGCGAGTTCGTATCCGGTGGTCTCATGCTTGAAGACTTCCTTGATAAAGTAGGCGCTTCCTGCTGTGTAGCTATTTCCGATGAACAAAACGGTTTTAGATTTGGCGTGACCTTCGACAAACGAGATAAAAAAGGAAATGAAGGAAGAGACGAAAAATAGAGTTGTTTTCATTGATCTGCGGCGAGGGTTTCGAGAGCACTCCATTGTTCGTACGCATCGGAGATACGAGTTTCAAGCGAAGACAGATGAGCGGCGTCTCGGGTAGGATCATTGGAGGAATCTCCATAGTATTCCGGAGAATGGAGCGAAGCAGCGAGATGCTCGCGCTCGGCTTCCAATGTTTCGATTAGAGCAGGAAGCGTTTTGAGAGCCTCCCTCTCCTTGTTCTTAAGCTTTCGAGTGACCGGCAGCGAAGAAGTGGCGGATTCGCGAACGTGTTTCTTTCCTTTGGCAAGGGTTGGAACGTAGTTCAAACGGGATTCGTACTCCTCCAACCATTTGTCGCAGCCTCCCGCGTACTCCGTAACGCAACCGTCGCCGTCTAGGGCATAGGTGGCGGTAACG
>JACNJI010000420.1 GCA_014382645.1 Verrucomicrobiota bacterium
TAGTGCTGGGCTGCGACCTCATCCATCCCGGAATGGTCGGAATATTTCTGATGACTATCATCTGCGCGAGTCTGGGCATCTTCGCGTTGCGCGGGCTCTACTATGCGATCATGAAGGAGGGCAAAGTCCCTGTCGCGTTTACCGGAAGCACGGTCGGTCTCGTATCCGTGGTAGGCTACACCCCCGATATATTCATGGGGCCTGTTATGGGATACCTTCTAGATCGTTCCCCGGGACCGACCGGTCATCAACACGTCTTTTTGGTGGTCTTTGGTTTCGCGATCGCCGGTTTGGCGGGTAGCGTGGCTTTTCGTCATCTCATCCATCGGAAACAAGTGCATGAATAGCAACGGCTGACGCGCCCCGAGTTCAAATGATTGACCGGAATTCTAACCCTTGTCTTGCAACGAAGTCCCGGCCCCGGTCAGCCGGACCTCATGCTTAACGTTCGGCTAAATCTTCCGATGTGTTCGTCGAGCGACACTTCTGGTCACATGGCCAGTGGATCGCGATCCGAAACGAACGAAAACGAACAAGGTGCTACACCCAAAACCTGACCCGCCGTGGAGTTGAATGCTATGCGTAAATTGAACGATCAACTAGACTAACAAGCGATCGACCGGCTCGCCAAAACCTTAAAGGAACCTGGTATAGAGGTCGTTGATAGGACGGTTATCCACATGGGTATATTGACCGGTCTTGAAATGTCCGCCGCCGTTCCCAAGAAGCACAAAAGGCCAGTTTGAGCCGTCGGTATGCTGCTTTTCTCCATTATTGCTGGAATACACAATCTAGGTGTTATCCATCATCGAGCCCGAGCCTTCAGGAATGGCTTCGAGGGCTTTCATAAGCTTGACCAGCATCTCAGAATTGTACTGCCGGATCTTGGTCCAGGTCGTGTTTCCCGGTTGCTCCACATGACCCAGACCGCGTCCGGTTCCAGTAACGCCCAATCCTTTCCATGCCCCGAAATACTCACCGCATCAGGAGTCGACAGTCAGGACATTGGTCAGGTTTGCCTGCAGTGCTGCTATGCCGATCTCCCAAGGGGCAGCATCTGAGGGTGGATTCCGAATAGAGTATTGATCCCCAGCTCGGTCCTCCCAGCCTGCAGGTTATCAGCATAAACATTTAAAGGTAAAATTATCAGATTTAATAGCTAATAAGATTTTCGTGGGAGGAAGGTTTTCAAAATCAAGAAATGTTAACTGCCCCGAATGGCACTGTTATTTATGGACTAAGGGGTGATTCAAGGTATGTTGCGACTCTGCACCTCACCTAGTGACCACAGTGGGTGGAGACTAAGGAATCACGCGCAGGGTGAAGTAAGTCCCCAGGCCCGTATTGGTGGGTGCATCCCCGAACAGCCCGCCAATGTTTTCGACACGGATATGGTAGATGCGATCGAGCCAAGTGTCACCCTCCCCAAAATCCTTGAGCACCAAGAGCACGGACTTGTCTTTCAGGCGGACCTCCACCCGCTCGACGAGGTCGTCGCGGCGGTCGTGCTCGGGCGATCCGTAGCGACCCGTATTGGTATAGAACCAGGATTGTATCTTGAACTTGTTTTTCAGCTCATCCTCCTTCGTTTCCCCGCTGATCGGATGGGTGAAAAACAAGCGAAAGCCCTTTGAGTCGGCGCTGGAATGGTGAATGTCGGCGGCCACCGTTTTGCCATCATAAATAATGCGCTGCAGGCTGCCCTGCTGGCCACCCCAGGCACCCCAACCCCGACCGGTTTGCCCGATCAACATACTGCCATCATCCAAGAAGACCGGGCGCATGACGCCGGATGCGAAAAAGCGGGCAAAGGGAGTAACGCTTCCCTGATCGATGCCCTTGACGCGCTCGGGTACTACTCGAAACAGATTGGACATGGTTTGGTCGCCCATGAACATTTGTCCCTGAAACACACCGAACTTGCCGCCGGTCGTGTCCCATACAGGATGACCGGGAGCATTCGCTATCTTGCCATGCGGAAGCCAGACCGCTCCCTTGCGGATCTTTCCTTTCCAAAGGTCAAACTTCAATTCGGGAGAGTCCGGATTTTTCTTTCCGGGAAGGGAAACGAGGCCCGACAGGTGACCGTAGAACTTGTCCTGTTCCAGGGGCACGACTTTGGACGACCCCACGTACTCACCCTGGTTTTCGGAGTACCAGATACGGCCATCGGGATCCGTGCCCAGACCGGCCGGGCTACGCAACCCGTTGGCGAACGGTTCGAACTTGCCTTCCGGAGTGACCCGGCAAGCCCATCCGCGGTAGCCGCCCATCGAGCCCATGTAGGGTCCGCCGGCGCGCCAGGAGGTGCGCGCGCTGCCACCGTGCGAGAGGTTCAATGTAAAATAATAGTTTCCCTTGCTGTCGCGTACCGGGCCGTGGGCAAACTCGTGGTAATTTCCGTGGAACCCGTAGTCGTCGCATACGGTTTCGAACTGGTCTGCCCTGCCGTCTCCATTGGTGTCCGTGATACGCGTCAGTTCGGGCTTCTGCATAACGACAAAGCTGTCACCCTTGTCATCCTCGATCCAGACGCCCAGGCATTCATAAGTTCCTTCCGCGAAGAGCGACCATTTGCCCTTGCGGATGCGCCAGATACCAGCGGTGCGCGTGGCCAGCACAATGGTACCATCCTTTGCCACGGCAATCCCGGTCGCCTCGAACAGTTGCTTGCGCCCATAAATATCCTTGGGCGGTTCCCAGTTTTCGGACCGGTACCCGGCAGGAACTTCCATTGGCTTGCGTCCCAGTTGCTCGGTATTGACGACCAGCGGTTGTTCGCTCCAATCCTCGTCTGCGCCGGCACTGAGGCGGGCCACGATACCGCCTGCCAAGCGGGCGGAGAAAACCGCGTCCGATTTGGTTGGCCCCACCGTCCAGACGCCGTCTTTCAGGGCGCCACCTTGCACCTTGGCATCGGTCAAACCGTCCGTCGACACCTTGAATTTCTGGGCGACCTTCAGACCACCCAGCAGGGTGATCACAATTTGTCCATCGTCGGTCAGCTTAACCCCCTGCTGGATCGCGTTGCGACCGACCCGAAAGGAAAACACGGGATCGCCGGTTTTCAGGTCGAGGCGATGGCCCTCGAACTCGGCATCCGTGGTGGCCAACAATTCAGGGAAATCTCTATCTTCCCACAACCAACGCTCGATCGCCTTATGGTCCAACACGTCGGGTTCCTTGAACTCGAAGTCGACCGGCTCACCGGAAGGCAACAAGGGCTGCAGAATGCCGCCGCCCTGAAGGAACACCTTGTGACCCTGGCCTCGCGTGGAACCGGGCCGAGCTCTGCCCTTGCGTTCCTCGGAAAGGTTAAGGAATCCACCACTCCAGATGTTTCGCACGCCCAGAACGCGCGCATCAAAGGTATAGTTGAATCCGTTGGGTTGGCCGACGTGGAGTGCCCGGGCGCTCGATCCGCGCAACGGTGCGCGGAAGACGCGTGTTCGCTTGGTCACGAGCACTTCGTTGGGGATGGCGACAAGGGTGCGCGGCACGCTCTTCTTGGCTTCCTTCAGCTCAACCTTGGCGGGTCCGGCCTGTCCTTCATCGGCCAGCGTCCGGAGGTAGTGCCAGATATATTCGATGGACGCATCGGGAATCACCTCAAGGGCATACATCGGCATGATCTTGGGAAAGGGCTGTCCCTTGGCGGCGCCCCGCTCGGCAACGGCGAGCGCGTCCCAGGAAGTGCGAACGGAAGTCGTGTAATAGTTTTTGTCAGCCTTGATCTTGCGCTTATCTCCCGTTTCCGGATGGGCCACTTCGCGCTCCCGTGGCTGGTTCAGGAAGAGGCCGTACAGGTTCGGCCCGGTGCGCACGGTGACATCCTTCTTGTCGACCGAGTGGCAGACAATGCAGCCGTAGGTTCCAAAGGCCAACTTGCCCTCCGTCACCGCGTCGATTTTCCTCTGGGCGAAAGCGGGGGTACAGGATGCCGCAAGTAGAATAATAAGCGATTGTCTCATAATATGTTTTGAATCCAAGTCATTACTATCTAGAGGCAGGAGGTTTGGACAGAGTTTATTTCGGATAATCGGACAAAAGCCTGTGCCATGATTGGAACACGGCAATATATTATTAGCTTTGCCCATACAAAGCGAAGACTTATCCGGGGAGCTCGCGGGAGAAAGAGCCAGTCGTAAACCCTCTCGACTTTTCTGGCCTCCTTTTGAGCTGATCCGTGGTTGGCTCCCTCGAGGAAGGTCGTGTTTACAACAGTCGAGCCCAGCTCATTGAGCGTTTTTCCCCATGGCTCAGATGCCCTCAAATCGTTCCAGTTCCAGCCATTGGTCGACGAAAGAGTTAGTAAATGCTTCAGTTTTGGGTGATGCCAGCATGCGATCCAGTTGGGCAGTCAGTATTTTTTCATCACGCAGCTTGCCTGATGCTGCAAGGGTGTAGAGTTCCTCATCAGGCGGTGTGCTCCAGATAAAATAAGACAGTCGAATAGCCAGTTCGCGATCAGTTAGTTCACGGGAATCGCTTCCCATATCATTTTCCGACAAATATAGGAAGCGGGGTGATGCGAGAATCGCCGTCAGCGGTTCAAGGAGTGCATTTTCAAAATTCATCCCGCGCTCGCGCCTTTGTTTATAGAAAGCAAAAAGTTTTTCTATAAAGTCCTGATCGGCATCCTGTCTACGGTAAGCCTCGAAGGCAAAGCGCTTCAAGATTTCGCGGGCGTAGTCATCACTTTCATCCGCGCCAAAGTCCTTGAAGAAAATAAGATTGTAGCCCTTGGCGGGATTCCAGTCGTCGACATTGGCGATCGGGCCTTCCCATTCGATCCAGTCGATCCACATTTGTTTGTACGATGAAAGGCCGCTGACCGGCGCATGTTTGCCTAAAGTTCCACGGATCTTGATGCTCATTCGACTGGTGTGATGTGGCGACATGGTGAGCGGTATTTCAATCACCTGTGGTGACTTTTCATGCCCTGTGATTTTAAAAGTATATTCATCATTCACGCCCATGCCGGGGTCAGATAGTGCTCCGTTGGTTCGCCGACCGAAGAATGCCCGGACATCAAGCATTTCATCCGTCTGCTCGCCTTCGGCACCGAGAGCGATACGGCATAAGTAATTACCGTGCGGCATTTTATGGGAGGGAATGTTGATCGCGTGGCTGCTTCTTGCGACGTAGCCTGTTCTGAGCGATTCATCTTCGAGATATCCGGTGTCCCGCTTTAGGTAGACTTGATGACCGTTCAACAATTTTCGGACTTCTTCCAGTCCGTATTCCTGATAGGAGTTGAGGCTGCTTACATTATAAGTTTTGAGATTCTTGAAGTCGCTTTTCACAAATTTGGTTTTCGTGGTGGTGGCCAGAATATGTTCCAGCTCTGCAATGCCTCGCTTCCATCCTTGTATGTCAGCAAGCAGTTGAGTGTCATTCGCGCGACCGAGGTCATTACGGGTTATTTTTAATGGCACAAATTCCTTTTCTGCGGCAAAAACCCTTCTTAATGTCAGGCGTGCCTCGGTCAGGTAGTTCTCCAGTTGAAAGGATGAAATTTCCTGGGCGGAACCCACGGTATCAAAGCCCTTGAATTTGTCATCGGAAGGTACGGAATCGCCCTTGATCTCGGTTCCCAGAAGTTCACGCATGGTATTCATGTACTCGCGACGGTTAAGCCGTCTCATCACCATACGCCCCCCTGTGTCGGACAAGGCCTTGCACGCATCAGAAAGATTAACGGTCAGGGCATCAAGGAAGGCAGTGACTTCCTCGTCCGATGGCTGCTTTACATCTTCCGGCGGCATTTCACCCGCGTTGATCACATCGAGAATATCCTGGTAACGCTGGGCTGTGAGACCGTCAAAGGTTTTGCCTGGAAGAGTGTCGTGACGCGTGTCGCCCTTGTGCTTCTTTTCATTGTGGCACTTCACGCACCTGGCTTCAATAAATCCGGCGACTTGCGGTGAGACTTTGATGCTTTCTATTGCTGCATGGGATTTTAGCGGGAACAATAAAAAGCCCGTTAGGATAGAATAGTAACATGCGGTGAAGCGATTCATGCCTTATGGAATTAAACGCAGAAACATGCAGAAGAGAAATACTTTTTTTTCATACGGGATATCTTTTCTGCAAATTTCAGCGGTAAAAAATACACGATCTTATCCCTCTTGGAAAACACGTTGAAGTCAGACTTCAACTTGGCCAAGGGCTGCAAAGTGGAGGGCAGCTCGTAGCCGGGTCCCGCCTTGGTACCGCCGCCGGCAAACCACATCGTCATGGCCTTGGCGTTATGGTCGCGCCCGTAGCTTGTGCCCCCTCCCCTGATCCCATTATCGGGGGTACGCCCGAACTCTCCACAAAAAACCACCAAAGTATCCTTGAGCAGGCCGCGTTCCTTGAGGTCGCCAAGCAACGCCGCGATGGGCTTGTCGACGGAGCGAATGAGAGACCCGTGGGCCCGGGCGATGTAATCGTGGCTATCCCAGTTGCCGGCATAGGCCTGCACGAAGCGAACCCCCTTCTCGATGAGGCGTCGGGCGAGCAGGCACTTGTGCCCGAAGGAATCGGTCTTGGCGTCGTCGATTCCGTAGGCCTCGCGAGTCTTTTCGGTTTCGCCTTTCATGTCGAGTATGCCGGGCACTTCCATCTGCATGCGGTAAGCCAATTCGTAGGATGACATTCTG
>JACNJI010000208.1 GCA_014382645.1 Verrucomicrobiota bacterium
GAGGAATTCTCCGTAGAGCACTTTTTCGCAGCTCGCGGGATCACGAGTAAAACCAACGCCCGAACCTGATATTTTACCGGAATTCCCGACCACCATGGCTTGAACGTTCACTGCGGTTCCCCACGAGGCCGGAATTCCGTATTTGCGACGATAGACATTGGCCCTGTCGTTCATCCACGAACCAAAGACGGCACCCGTCGAACCCCAAAGCTGCTCCCATGGGCAGGTCGGGAAATCGCTCCCGGCACGCTCTCTGACCAAAGACTTGAATCGAGAAACAAGCTCTTTCATTTGCGTGACATTGAGACGATTATCATCAATCTCGCCTTTCTCGTTCGGAAAAAGTTCCTCCTTCAAACAATCGATTACACTTTCAAAGGGATCGTGCTCCTCGCCATCCAACTTCTGAACGCCCATCACGACGCCACCGTACATCTGAATAAAACGCCTGTAGCAATCCCATGCGAAACGAGAATTCCCGGAAGAGGTGGCAAGGGCTTCAACCGTTTCGTCATTCAAGCCGAGATTGAGAATGGTATCCATCATTCCCGGCATGGAGTCGCGGGCACCGGAACGAACCGAGAGGAGGAGTGGATTTTTGAGATCGCCTAGTTTCTTGCCAAGCTGTTTCTCAGTAAGAGCAACGGACTTGCGAACCTGTTCTTCCAGAACCTCCGGATAACTTTGATCATTCGCGTAGAAATGGGTACAAACCTCGGTCGTAATAGTAAACCCGGGAGGAACCGGTAGCCCGATGCGAGCCATTTCGGCCAAGTTCGCACCCTTGCCCCCGAGGAGGGAACGTTGCGAGGCGTCTCCATCGGTCTTTTTGCCAAAGTCATATACGTACTTGGGGGCAGTTGATCTTGATTTTTTCACTGTCTTTTTTTGCTTTTTAGCCATGTTTGGTGCGTGTTTGTATAAAAATTAACAATAAATAGAGAAAATTCAGCAGGGCAGATAGGGCGGAATTGAAAGAGGAGAATTACGAGGTACAATAAATGTCATTTTAAAGAATATTGTCAACGCGCTACTTCCATAGTCACAAGACGCCTAAATTGGTAAAATAGTTTTGCCAATTCTCTCTTTTTGAGGCTTAAAATGAACGATTTAAAGCAATGTTCTCAGAATGGGAATATTGCCTGAATTACCATTACGATGAGTGACCAAGAACCAGTTGAAAAACAAAAACCGAAAACCTTTGCGGAACGTTTCCGCGATGACGGCTTGATTGGGGCACTCAAACCAAAAGAAAAAAAGAATCAGGACCCCAATCAGATGCACTTCCTCGAACACCTCGAAGATTTGCGATGGGTCATATTCAAGTGTGCTATTTCTTTTATTGTGGGATGCGTTGCGGTTGCCGCATTCATCGACGAATCCGTCCAAATTCTCCAGCAACCACTGGTAACCGCCGTGGACGACTTTGGAGAAATCGACGTCGATCTTCAAGGCATTGGCCTTGAACAATATATCGAACCTCTCCACGACAAGGACATCGATCTTGGCACATTAAGAAACGCTGACGAGCAGACGCTAATTGAATGGGGCATAAGCGACCCGTACCACAGAACTCGCATCCTTTCACATTTCAAAGCCGGTCAAAACCGACACCTCCTACAGGTCATCCGCTCCTATTCTCCCATTTTCATTGCAATGAAGATATGTTTTTTGGGCGGCTTGGGCATTTCCTTGCCCTTTATTTTTTACTTCATCGGTGGGTTCGTAATCCCGGGGCTGTCTTTAAAAGAAAAATCCGTGCTTTTCCCCGGCTGCATTGTGGCCTTTATCCTATTCCTAGCCGGAGCCGCAATGACTTACTTCGTCATTCTACCTTTCTCGCTCGCCTTTACCATCGAGTTCACCTTCGACGTGCTCGGACTCGATACTTACAGGCCCGAGGCGGGCAACTATTACAGTACGGTGATATGGATGACCTTCGCCGTGGGACTTGCCTTCGAATTCCCTCTTATCATCGTACTGCTCACCTGGATAGGGGTGCTTTCAGTAGAGAAACTGAGAAGCAACCGGCGCATGGTATTTGTCATTCTCATGGTTTCTGCAGCACTGATTACGCCAGGTGGAGATCCGGTAAGCCTTAGTATTCTCACGATCCCCCTCTACATACTTTACGAGCTTTCCATTCTCGCCGGCTCCTTTATTGAGCGAAGGCGAAAGAAAAAGGAATGGGAAGAATGGGACGAAGACATAGACGGACCGCGACCTGAGAAGCCGAATACGGGGATGGGCTTGAACAAAAAGTTAATAACCGTGGTCGTCCTCGTCGCGGGAACCTTAGTATGGATAGCCGTTAACAAACAAGAACAGCTCTCTGATTTCATCGATACGGTACGAAATTTCGGCAGTTTTGGCGGAAAAGAAGAAGGCAACGGCAAAACCAAGGACAACTTGCCGAAAAATCGCGATGCCCAACAACCTATAACGGAGATGATGGGCACGTCATCCACCAACGGAGAAAATATCAATTTGAAGATCGGTTCCACACTCCAGTTACGCCTTCAACTTCCCACTTACATGGACTTAAACCGAACCGAGGCAAATGGAACCCTACTATTTGAAGCACAGGTAATGGGAATCAATCCAACGGAGAAGACCCTCCCGAAAAGCAATGAATCGAAATAAATGCGATTCGCAAAAGCCAGAAAGAAGCCAGTAACTCAGCTTTCAGCAAGGGCAAGTAATTCAAAACGGATTAAGATCGGGCTCATTTGTCAATTAGGTGATTATTGATTTTTAACAAGTTACAAGTATTGCCTTGACGGAGGCAGCCCGAAGACCATGTAAGATGGTTATGGCTCAGAAAAAAATCAAGGCTTTTGGATTAGTACTTAAAAAAGAGCGAAGGCTCAGGGGGTTAACCCAAGGTCAATTGGCCAAGGAGTCCGGCGTGGCCACTTCCATTGTGAACGACCTAGAAAACGGCATCCGGCACGCCGGAATAAAGAGCTTGGCAAAAATCGCCAAGGGCTTGGGATTGAAGGAAGAGCGGAAGTTAAGTTTTCTTTTGGCGGGTATTGTGTTCTCCAAGCGGGATCAGGTTTTGCCCGACCTGGACAATTATCATCCCGTGCTTTACAACTTCCTCCCCTACTCGCTGCGTCGACAGGGAATAAGCCCTGAGGAAATAAACAACGTGCTTCCTCCGACCACGGCCGGGGCGCCATTGGAGATTCACTTGAAGAATGGCACGGTAATCTCGATGAAGATTGCCTTCAAGTTGACCCGATCGGCCAGATCTCCAACTTTCAAGGGAGATGATGGCGGAAAATGACTGATCGCAAAAGCACTGTGCGGATCGACAAGTGGTTATGGGCGACAAGGGTTTTCAAGACACGTACTCTGGCCATCGAGTCCTGCAAAGCTGGAAAGGTAAAAGTGGCAGACCTGAAAGCCAAGCCCTCGCGAGAGGTGGCTCCCGGCGATATCGTCACAGTGAGAAAGGACGGCTTGAACATAAGGTTAAAAGTGGTAGCTATTATAGAGAAACGCGTAGGAGCCAAAACCGTGGCAGAGTACCTCAAAGACCTAACGCCCGAAGAAGACTACGCCGCAGCTCGGGAACATCGCAATGCAATGCCTAAGTTCAGTCGGAATTCAACTGCGTCGCGCCCCACGAGGAAGGAGAGGCAAGCTTGGGCGGAATTTTTCGCCAAAGAAAACGAGTAGCACTAGTATCCAGTCCGATCCGACGCAAAAAGCTACTGTCCTCGAACTCCTTGAGTTGTCAAACTCCGCTTAATCGCCATCCAAAAGGCGACCGATGCCACCGAGAACAGAACCTTCTCCCTTGGACTTCCCGCCAGCCGACGGAGCCGACTGTAATATGCGATCGGCCAAGCGAGAAAACGGGAGACTTTGCAACCAAACGGTCCCATGCCCACTTAGGGTAGCGAGAAAAAGGCCTTCTCCCCCAAAAAACATGGATTTGAGACCTCCGGCCATTTGAATGTCGTACTCAACACCCGAAGTGAAGGCCACGATACACCCGGTGTCCACCCGTAGGGTTTGACCATTCAACTCCTTTCTGACAACGGTGCCTCCGGCGTGGGAAAAAGCCATGCCGTCTCCCTTTAGCTTTTGCAGAATAAAGCCCTCCCCTCCGAAGAAACCTGCCCCAAGTCGCTTCTGAAAAGCAATAGAAACCTCCGTACCGTGAGCAGCGCAAAGAAAAGAGTCTTTTTGACAAAACACCTCCTTTCCCAGTTCGGCCATATTCAGGTCCAGAATCTTGCCGGGATAGGGAGCCGCAAAAGCTACGCGCCTCTTGCCGGATCCATTATTAGTAAAATGGGTCATGAATATGGATTCACCGGTCAGAACACGCTTGCCTGCACTAAGAAGCTTGCCAAAGAGTCCTTCATTTGGGTGCGAACCATCACCCATCTTGGCCTCAAAGGAGATACCATCTTCCATGTAGTTCATGGCTCCTGCCTCAGCAATGACGGTCTCTCCGGGATCCAGTTCCACCTCGACCACCTGAAGGTCGTCACCGATCACTTCGTAGCCGATTTCATCGCAACTGATTGAACCCGTTGAGGAAGCCGGAACGCTCGCAACGGCACCCGCCACCTGCGAAGGCGGGAGCAAGGCCGAATCGGACAAAGAAGGGGGCGGCAAGAGAGCACCCTTTAGGGACGAGACTGGAAGCAAATCTGAAAGGATACTGGCAAAAGTTGTCCATTCGGCGGCTCCGACTGCAGCAATCTCAGTATCATCCTTAATCTCGCCATTTGCATGAAGTTCGCGAAGCTTGTCTTCCCCTAAGGGTCCTGCCGTTTTCCCATTTGAATCGATGTAATAGTACTGCATAGATTTTTCTAAAAAAACAAAAGGTCTCATTCTACACAAACCTAATTAAAAGTCTAAATTGCATACATCTATGGCTTTTAAGGCTCAAATGGTATAATAAAGCCTGATTCTCAATGTTTTATGGGCCAATCAAAGCCTTAAAAACCTCTTGCAACCTTTTCGTGCGGGAGACAATATACAAAAAGCTATGAAAAAGCCATACTATCTCTTCATTTGCATTTCCATCCTATCCTTAGTTTTTGGTTGCGTCAGTTCGACTCAACTAACGACCGACGAACAAACGGTCATGCTCCACTGGCTCGATCAAGGAAACGATGGGCAGATTCGCTTAGTCGGTGGGGAAGGCAATGCCACGGAGGAATCCCCTCTTTTTACAGGACGAGCAATCGAGACTTTCGAGCAGAGCCCTACAAAATCGATCTCTTCTTGGCATGCGGGAAAGCGACATGGATTTACCACTGAATACTACTACAATGGTCGCAAACGGCGCGAAATTTCCTTTTATGACGGGGAACGGAACGGCGCTTCCAGAGAATACAGAATGACAGGAGAGTTGTTACGGGAAGAGAACTATCGCAACGGAAAGCTAAACGGGGTTAAGGCGGAATGGTTTCTAAATGGAAACAAAGCTTTCGCAGTCGAGTTGCGCGACGAAAAACCACACGGTGAATCACTTGAGTGGTATGAGGATGGTCGCCGGAAATCCTCCACGATTTATCGGCATGGACTTCGCGAGGGACCCGCCTCCGAATGGTATCCCACGGGGCAACCAAAGTTCCGTATTTATTACCAACGCGACGAGATGCACGGTATTCGCACAGTCTGGTACGAGAATGAAAAACAACGCCTCGTGGCAAGCTTCGTTAAAGACAAGAAAGAGGGGAATGCAAAAGGTTGGTTTGAACACGGACAGCAAGCGTTCGACTATAATTGGCAAGATGACAAAGAGCATGGGATTTGCTCCGAATGGGATGAAAGCGGCAAGAAAACTTCGGAAATCAGATTCGAAAATGGTGAACCTGTCCAAGACTTGCTAAATGGAATAGAGAGTACGAAGGAAGTTCTTCCAACGCCCCCCTCGGTCGCAGATCCCGACCCCGCGGTGACGAAAGAGCCAAGCGAGGCCACTTCCCGAACACCAAGTTCTCCAGAAGAACCTGAGGTTCCCTCCTCGCCCCCACCTACACCTCCCTCCCTCAAGCCAGATCCGTTTGCGCCCCCCGCACCCTCGCCTCCGGCACCGAGCGAACCTGTCTCGAGCCCAGCACCTGAACCATCGCCAGAACCTACTCCGCTGCTACCTCCACTTCAACCGGAAGCCGCACCGAGTCGACCTTCGACGACGCCCACCCCTCCCGCATTTGATCCTTTTGCCGCACCTGGCGAAACGAAAGAACCGGCCTCGTCGTTTCCTGCAATTGAACCGCCGGTATTCCCCACTCCACAACCACCGCCCCCTTTCCCTAATGCCGTCCCCAAAACACCACCGTCTCCTGTGCTTCCCACGTTTGACCCGTTTGCCATTCCTAATACCGACACAAAGCCTAACTTGCCGGCTCCCGCCACGCCAATTGATCCCTTTGCTCCGGAACCGCCACCAGCTTTGCCCCCTGCACCCGAACCAGAACCCTATACACCTCCTGCACCTCCCCCCCCCACCCCCGCCACGGGCCTGAATACCTAGGCGGCTGTGGGGGTGCAGCGTTCGCGTCGCGACGGCAGTCGGTAGCGCCGCGCGCAGGCGGCACGGACGGCGGTTGCGCGTCATGTGCCAGTTCGAGTCACGTCAGCGTC
>JACNJI010000269.1 GCA_014382645.1 Verrucomicrobiota bacterium
TCTCGAACTACCCGCCATTTTCCTTTTGGGGCGAGGAGGACGCCCCGTGCGTTGAGAGCCTCCTGAACAGTCCTGAACCCGGCGACGCCCCCCTAGGTCTCTACTACCATGTGCCTTTTTGTCGGAAGCGCTGCCACTTTTGTTACTTCCGGGTCTATACCGACAAGAACTCCTCCGATATTCGCCGCTACCTATCGGCCACGATGCAGGAGCTTCGTCAATACGCCGAACGCCCATACATTTCGGGCCGTAAACCCAAGTACGTCTATTTCGGTGGAGGTACCCCTTCCTTTCTCTCGGCCCAACAACTCACGGAGCTGACCGACGAGATGAAGGCGATTATGCCTTGGGACGAGACGGAAGAAGTCACTTTCGAGTGCGAACCCGGAACGCTCACCGAAAAGAAATTGGAGGTTATCAAGAATTTCGGGGTCACTCGCCTTAGCTTGGGAATCGAAAATTTCAGCGACCACGTTCTGGACATTAATGGACGCGCGCATCGTTCCCCTGAGGTTTTTCGCACCTATGAGTTCGCTCGTGGTCTCGGCTTCGACAACATCAACGTCGATCTCATTGCCGGCATGCTCGACGAGACCGATGAAAACTGGGTGGACAGCGTGGGCAAGGTTATCGACCTCTCGCCCGATTGCGTAACCATCTACCAGATGGAAATCCCCTTCAACACGACCATTTACAAGACCATGAAGGAAGGGGGCAAGTTAGCCGCCCCCGTGGCCGACTGGCCCACCAAGCGCCGATGGGCGGACTACGCATTCAGCGAGTTGGAGAACGCCGGTTACACCGTGACCAGCGCCTACACGGCGGTCAAGGATCCCGAGGCCACCAAGTTCGTATATCGCGACCGCTTGTGGACCGGTGCCGACATGGTCTCCCTTGGAGTCGCTTCCTTCGGGTACCTTGGCGGCATTCACTACCAAAACCTCATCCACATCGACGACTACATCAAAAAAGTCGAGGAGGGTGGGGCGCCCGTCCGCAGGGCGTTGCTTACCACCGAGGAAGAGCGTTTTCTTCGCGAGCTCATCTTGCAGTTCAAGTTGGGCCGAGTGAACCTTGGGTATTTTCGCGACAAGTTTGGGGAGAAGGTGGAGGAACGCTTCAGCGAGATTCTCGCCGACCTCGAACAATTAGGCGATATCTCTCGCGAGGGTGATGAGCTTGTGCTCACTCGCGAAGCATTGCTTCGGGTGGATTCCATGCTTCATCGCTTTTTTCTGCCGAAACATCGCGATTCCCGATACGTCTAGTTCGCCATGGCTGCCCAATCGACAGCTGTTCATCCGGACGTGCTCTACCCGCTCAGCATGTTTCGGCTTACTCGAGGCATACCCAAACTAAAATACGAGAGCATCGAGGGTGGCGACGTTCCACTGCCTTATCTCGATTTACTTGTGCATCGCGGAGACATGACCTCGCGACTGGAAGAGTTTCACGGTGGCCCCATCAAGGTACGCAAGCTCTCCTCCTCTAGCGATGGTCGAGCCTATTTTCGGGAAGTAGTCCTTAATACCGTAGCCGAGGCAAAGGCCGTTGAGTACGGAGCCATTGAGATCGATCTGGTCAATCTCCCCGAGGAAATTCGTGAGGAAATATTAGCTGCAGAGCGCCCTCTCGGCGGCATCCTGAACGATCATCGACTTTCCTATTCCAGCGACCCTCGGGCTTTTCTCAAGGTGAGCGCCGATGCTGCGATCAGGGAAGCTCTCGGGCTGGATGAGAGCGCAGACGTTCTCTATGGTCGAAGCAACGCGATCACCGGGTTCAACGGCGAAAGCTATGCTAGGATCGTTGAGATCTTGCCTCCCGCTCCCGTCTCGGGCGGTTGAAAATTCGGCTCCCGCGCATTCAATGGTCATATGATTTCTTTTAAAGATAAGTATGATGCAATCGTCATTGGGGCCGGTCCCGCCGGTTCTACGACCGGGGCGTTACTGGCCGAAAAGGCGCACGACGTATTGATCGTGGAAAAAGAAAAGTTCCCACGCTACCACGTCGGGGAATCGCTCATGCCGTTCTGCTACTTTTCCCTGGAGAGACTCGGCTTGATCGAAAAGCTTCACCATTCGGAAAATCCACGCAAATTCTGCGTCCAGTTCGTTCGCCAAAACGGGTCTGTTTCCCAACCGTTCTACTTTTTTCAGCACATGGACCATCCATCTTCCACCACATGGCAGGTGTGGCGATCCGAGTTCGACGAGATGCTTCTCGACAAGGCACGGGAAAACGGAGCTTCCGTTCTCGAGGAAACCAAAGCCAAGGCCTTGCTCAAGGACGATGGTCGCGTGGTCGGCGTTCGCGCTCAATCCTCGGAATTCGGTGAGCTAGAGCTCCATGCTCCTCTCGTAGTCGACGCATCCGGCAGGGATTGCTTCGCCGCCATTCGCGAGCAATGGATGGAGCGTGATCCCAAGCTCAAGAAAATTGCGATCTGGACCTATTTCAAGGGCGCCATGCGAGATCCCGGTCTCGACGAAGGCGCCACTACCGTGGCTTATCTTCCCAACAAAGGCTGGTTTTGGTATATTCCCCTGAGCGGCGACATGGTCAGCGTCGGAATCGTGGCCGAGCACGACTACCTTTTCGACGGGTCCACCAAGGACCTCCCGGAAATTTTCAATCGCGAATTGAAGAACAACCGCTGGATCGAGGAACACCTCTCCCAAGGAGAGCAAGAAGGCGAATATCGCGTTACCGGTGAATTCTCATATCGCAACAAATTCTGCGCGATAGATGGTCTCGTCCTCGCGGGCGACGCCCTCGGCTTTCTGGACCCCGTTTTCTCCTCCGGCGTTTTCTTGGCCCTTAAGAGTGGGGTCATGCTTGCCGATGCCGCCGACCTCGCCTTGAGAAAAGGCGATCTTTCCGCCGCCACTTTCGAGCAGTACGGCAAGAGCATGCGGGATTCCATCGAGACCATGCGCAAGATCGTCTACGCCTTCTACGACGAAGGTTTTAGCTTCAAGGATTTGGTTATGAAAGGCGACGACATGCGATCAGACCTCACCGACTGTCTCGTCGGCAACGTAGACGATAACGATTTCGCAAGTCTCTTCGCCGCCATGAGCAAATTGGCCGAGCTGCCCGAACCCATTGAGCACGGCTTGGCCAAGGTAGAACCATGAAAATCGCTTTCATTACGCCCGGCACGGGTAACTATTACTGTGGCGTTTGCATGCGCGACAACTCGCTCGCCCGCAATCTCATCGATGCCGGGCACGAGGTCACCATGCTCCCCACCTACCTCCCCCACTTTCTCGACGAGGAACCCGTTTCGGACGACCAGCCCATCTTCTTCGGCGGCATCAACGTCTACCTCCAGCACAAGTTTTCTCTCTTTCGCCACACCCCCGAATGGATCGATCGCGCCTTTAACGCA
This sequence comes from Verrucomicrobiota bacterium, assembly GCA_014382645.1. Classification (GTDB taxonomy): domain Bacteria; phylum Verrucomicrobiota; class Verrucomicrobiia; order Opitutales; family Seribacteraceae. The sequence goes on from JACNJI010000269.1 coordinate 3,398, forward strand.
AAGTGGCTCCTTCGCAAGGCGGCCGCCCGCAGCGGCATGACTTCCAGCAAGGATCTCGGCGAGATCACCCTCTCCACCTTCAAGGGCGAGAATGGGCCCCTTGTCAAGGAGGTGCAAAAAGTCGTGGATTGGTTTCGTGAGCACGAAAAGCCCGACGTCGTCTTTCTCTCCACCGTCCTCCTCGCGGCTCTTGGTCGCGTCGTGAAACGGGAGTTGAACTTACCCGTCTATGGTTTCCTTCAAGGCGAGGATTCCTTTCTCGACACCCTTCTCGACGAGTACCGTACCGAGGCCATGGATCTCCTCTCCGCCGACGTCGCCCGTCTCGACGGTTGCATAGCCCCCAGTCGATACTTCGGTTCGGAAATGGCCAAGCGCTTTAATCTCCCCGAGGAAAAAATCCACTTCTTGTCCAACGGAATAACCCTCGACGGTTATTCCCTTCCCGATGCTTCCCCCGTCAAGCCCTCAATCGGTTTCTTGGCACGCCTTTGTCCACTCAAGGGACTCGATCTCCTAGTCGACGCCTACCTCGAAATCATGAAGCGCGGCAACCATCCCGAGCTCGAGCTCCGTATCGCCGGCGGCATGACCGACGACGACGCACCCTACGTCGAAGAGCAAAAGGAAAAAATTCGCGCCGCAGGCTTGGACGGGCAAACTACCTTTCTTCCCAATGTCGATCGCGACGGCAAGCTCGCCTTCCTGCGCGACCTCACCCTCTTCTCCGTTCCTTCCCGCTATCCCGAAGCCTTTGGTCTATACGTCGTCGAGGCTCTCGCCGCCGGCGTCCCCGTGGTACTCCCACACAGTGGCGCCTTCCCCGAAATTATCGAAGCCACCGAGGGAGGCCTCCTCTACCAACCCGAGAAGACTTCCGCCCTGCCCGATGCCCTCGAAAACCTTCTCGCCCGCCCCGAGGAAGCGCATGCCATGGGGCTTCGCGGTCATGAGGCCGTAGTCGAACGCTTTTCCAACAAAACCCTTGCCGTGGAACTCGTCGACCTCGTTAAATCGCTCCACCCAAACATCACCTAAACCTTACCGACCATGCCATCCGAATTTTCCATTACCCGCCAAGTAGAGTTCGCCGAGACCGATCTCGCCGGTATCATGCACTTCACCCACTTTTATCGATGGATGGAGGTTTGCGAGCACGCGTTCCTCCGTTCCCTCGGACTTTCCGTGGACCTTACCACCGGCGACCAACGCATAGGTTGGCCACGTGTAAAGACTTCCTGCCGCTTCAAGCGCCCCCTCCGCTTCGAGGAAGAAGTCGAGGTACGACTAATCGTCACCGAGATCCGAGATCGCTCCATAGCCTACGCCTTTCAGTTCTGGAAAACCGAAGACGGCAAACGCGTAAAAGCCGCCGTCGGCGAGACCGTCGCCGCCTGCGTAAGCTTCGATGCCGATACACACGCGATGACCCCCGTCCCCATTCCGGAAGTCTTTCGATCCAAGATGGAGGAAGCTTCTTCAGCCCAAGGAGAAGGCTAGGCGGGACGGGAAATGGGCGTCATGGTTCGTCACAGTTTTCGGACATATCCCCCAACGCTGTCATTGCGAGCCCGTTAGGGCGTGGCAATCCAGTCCGGATCGTTCCGTCCCAGTATTTCGGGCGTATCCCCCAAGGCTGTCATTGCGAGGAAGGTCTCGAAGAGAACTGACGCGGCAATCCAGTCGAGGTCGTGACATGGGATGCCCGGACGATGCGGGGGATGCCCTACGCATCCGCTGGATTGCCACGTCAGGCTAACGCCTTCCTCGCAATGACAACGCAAAAACATGGCGGATGACAAAGGTGGGACGGGAAATGGGCGGGGTGGGATGTGCCGGTTTTCGGATGCGTCCCCCCAACGCTGTCATTGGGAGCCACGGAGTGGCGTTGGCAATCTCCACACACTCGTTGTCATTGCGAGGAAGGTCTCGAAGAGAACTGACGTGGCAATCCAGTCGAGGTCGTGACATGGGATGCCCGGACGATGCGGGGGATGCCCGGACGCATCCGCTGGATTGCCACGTCAGGCTAACGCCTTCCTCGCAATGACAACGCAAAAACATGGCGGATGACAAAGGTGGGACGGGAAATGGGCGGGGTGGGATGTGCCGGTTTTCGGATGCGTCCCCCCAACGCTGTCATTGGGAGCCACGGAGTGGCGTTGGCAATCTCCACACACTCGTTGTCATTGCGAGGAAGGTCTCGAAGAGAACTGACGTGGCAATCCAGTCGAGGTCGTGACATGGGATGCCCGGACGATGCGGGGGATGCCCGGACGCATCCGCTGGATTGCCACGTCAGGCTAACGCCTTCCTCGCAATGACAACGCAAAAACATGGCGGATGACAAAGGTGGGACGGGAAATGGGCGGGGTGGGATGTTGCCGGTTTTCGGATGCGTCCCCCCAACTCGCGATTTGGTTGCGAATGCATTTATGCATTGACGGTGGTGGAGCGGGGAGTAGGGATGGCAGGATGACAAAGTTACTTGCTGGCATGTTTGTTACCCTGCTGATGGCGTGTGGCGGAGAAAAAGAAACGACGAAAGACGTCGTTGATGATGTCGTCATAGCCGATCTGTCCATGGATATGCTGTGGGTGAAGCCGGGAACCTTCGAGATGGGTAGTCCGTTGTCCGAGAAGGATCGTCTCGACGCCGAGACACCTCACACGGTGACTTTGACTGAAGGTTATTGGTTGGGCAAGCACGAGGTGACGCAGTCGCAATGGGAGAAGGTAATGGGAAGCAACCCGAGCAGCTACAAGGGAGGGGATCGTCCGGTGGAGACCGTGTCTTGGACGGAGGTGACTTCTTTCTGCGCCAAGCTTACTGCATCGGAGCGGGCGGCGGGCCGTCTGCCTGCGGGTATGACGTACCAATTGCCGACGGAGGCTCAGTGGGAGTATGCTTGCCGAGCGGGAACGAAGACGGCCTTCTCATTCGGCGAGGCAGCCGGCGAACTGCACCGTCACGCAAACTATGCGGACGTTAACACGGATTTCGACTGGTCGGATAAAGCTCATGACGACGGTTACGAGAACACGTCTCCGGTTGGCAGCTACAAGGCTAACGGGTGGGGCTTCTTCGACATGCATGGCAACGTATTTGAGTGGTGTGCGGACTGGTACGGGGATTATCCAAGTGGTGCTGTCGCTGACCCCGTCGGGCCGGCGGTCGGCTCCTACCGCGTCTTACGCGGTGGTTCCTGGTTCCTCGCGGCG
>JACNJI010000366.1 GCA_014382645.1 Verrucomicrobiota bacterium
TCACGATCAGGACGGAATGCCCAACCATAAAAGCGAGGTCTAGGAAGGAGTAGAGCACGCCACGTTCCGGAGGTGTGGTTCGGCTTGCCCGCCAATGCTCCCGCTAAACGAAGGAATTGTTGATGATTTCACCTAATCCACCCGCTCCCGGTACGATGTAGTGACACTCGTTCAAGCCCTTTTCCTCGTCCCATCGTTCGCCGGGGATAGTCGCCAACACCTCCTCCTTGCTCAGACCGCGATCTACCCGCAAGGCGTAGACGGTGACGTCGGGGAAGTCCGTGGTGATGCGTCGGAGGTACTCGGGAGTAATGATCAGGTGAGCGCAGATCACCTTTCGCGGCGTACCCTCGACTACGTCGCGATATATGCCGATGGCGTCGGCGATGGATGAACCCGTGGCCCCCATCGGGTCGGGAAACAGGAGCAAGGCGTCCTCGACGTCGCCGCCGATCTTGTTGCCCGAGACGTCGGTGCCGATCACTTGCTCGTTCTTGTCGACTTTGCGGTTGATGAAGACGTGATCGATGCGAGATTTGCTGGAGTCGAGGACTTCATTGGCCTCATCGAAGCAGACCTCGGATGGGATCATTCCGGCTCGCGCGAGGTCGACGATGACCCAGCGGGCTTGGTCGTCGAGAACTTTGGTTTGCAGCGTCCCCTTGGGGGTAAAGGTCGCCATGCGCGTGTCGACGGTGATGTCTTTTTCTCCATTTTCCCGATCGAGGATGAGCGAGAAGAGGGAGGAGTAGAGCCGCCTGACGATTCGGTTGATCTGTGGTTGGAAGGTGTCCTTGGAGCTGAGCTCGGTCAGCAGGGTGTTGAGGTGGAGGGAGTCGAAGACTGTGATGTTTTCTCCGTATCGGTGTTCGAGTAAGTTCGTTCTCATGAATGATTTCACAACAGGATGCTTGGGCGAAAGGCAACCCTTGCGAATGGATTCATCGTTTGTTCGGGGTTTTGTTCCTGACGGGTGGCGGGAAGACTTTCTTGTGAATGCGGAGAACGCGTTCCAGTTCCTCGATGGGGTGGGGGTGGTCGTCCACGCGGAGGTCGCGGTATCGATCGTTCAAGCCGGAATAGCCCCAGCCAGCCCGCACGATGAGAAGGGCCGCCGATTGCCTGCCGCGCTTGTCGCCTCCCGCCTTTTGGCCGGCCCGCAAGGCGGCGATCAAGCGTTCCGCCAATTCACCCTCGGTTTTTTCGAAAGTGTCTGCCATTGCGCCGATGACTTCTGGCCCGGTTAGGATGTTTCCCTGCACGGTATAGTCCTTTCCCGTTTTTCCTCCTGCCCAAGATAGACATTTTTTGCCAGTGAAGGTTGAGGCGTTGCCGTCTGCGGAAACAATGCCAACCTGCCGGTTCTCACGATTACCGTCGGCTTCGGTCATGATCTCGATCACTTTCTCGGGGGGCACTCCACGTTCCAGCAACTCCAGTCCGATCGGCCCGTACCGGGTGTTTGCCCATGATTGCGTGGCGATGGCTCCCACGCCCGCCTTGGCCCACGGTACGACGCTCCCTACTGCCACGAACTTGGATTGCACGGCAATACCTAGTTCACCTGTGGTGGGGTCCCTCGCCACGATCGAGAACGTCGCCACCACGGGATGCTCAATCTCCTTTGCGTGGCCATTCCCATGCGGGGTAAACCCAGAAACCACGGTTGCCGCCAAAAGAATGATTGTCCTAGTTTTAGCCATACCAACTTGATGTTTCCTTTGGGTCTGATGCGCAACCTTTCTTGGTTTGCTTGGCGTCTATATCAACGGCATCGTGCTGGGCTTCATGGACACCTGCCTCGATCACGAAGACACCCGCGAGGAAGTTCGCCGCACGTGGTCGGCATCATTTTGCAGATCACATCGTAGGGGCGCGGGGGCTCGAACCCCGGACAAATGGCTTAAGAGGCCACTACTCTACCAACTGAGTTACACCCCCGCGATATGGATTTTTGTTTTTGCCATAAAAAACCAGACGAATCAACACGAAAGGGTGGATGATAGCACACCGTGTCTATGATGGTTTTGTCAATGGGAGAGAGTTCGGATAGATTGTTTCTCCTTTTCGGTAAAAGAAACCTTTCCTTGAAAGAATTCCGCGACTCCTGCCAAAAACAGTAGAACATGGTTCTTTTGGCGGGATTCTTCGGTTTTCAGGGTGTGCTCGACGGTCGCCAGTTTTCGTTTGATTGAAAGAACCTTGTCCTCGAACTCCGCTGCATTTCCTTCACGACTGCTGCTTCCGGCTGAGGGAGAGGTAAGCTTTTTGCAAGATTCGGCAAGCGCTGACAAGCTGCCCGCTGCCTTTTGCAAGTCTTTGGCATCCTCACTCAACTGCAGGGAACTCCTTTCCAAGCGTGCCCTTACCTCGGGCAAAGCTTTGGTTTCCTCCTTGTTCAAGACCATTCGAAACGTCGCTGCCAATTTTTTCCGCCCCGCGTGAATCTTGGCAAAACGGGTTTCTATTTGCTTGATGCCTGTTGCTGCCTCCTGGATTTCGCCTTTCGCTATAGCCACCCTGGCCTGTAGCCTTTTCTTTTCCGCTGCCAGCAATTCCTTGCGGCGTTTTTCGGCGGCCGCTGCCGCCTTCTTTCTTTGCTCGGCCGCCTTGGCTTGCATTTCCTTTCTCTTCTGCGCCTCGGTCTTTTCCTTTCCCTTGTCTTTCCCGTTCTTGTTGTTTTTGTTAGGTTGTTGCGGACTTGGTGGTTTATTCACCGTTACTCCAAGCAACTCGGCTTTGGGAAGAGCCACGCTGATGGCGGCGATGAAACAAACGATAATCGTTGTTTTCATTTCTTGCCCCGGATTGTTCTTGAATCTTTCAGGTAGCTGTCGGCAAGAAATTCTCCAAGCCGAATGATGCCCATGGTGTCGATCACGAGCTTTTTTTCCTGCGGAGGCAAATCGAATGCTTTGAGGTGAATGATTGCCTTGTCTCCTGCCGCAACTTTTTCGACGTCGGCGACGACATCTAGGTGATTTACCCGCTTGTCGTCTGTAGGAGCCTGCTGGCTGACAAACCATTTCAGCTTAGGCATGGCCAAGTCCTTTCGGCTTTGGGTGATGATTGCCTGCAACCGTTCGGCGGCTTGCTTGCGGTAAGGATTAAAGGACATGTCGTTTTCGCCGAGGTGATAAAAAATTCCCACCGGATCTGCCTCGTTACCCTTGTTCGATAGTTCTTTTATGGATTCCTTGATGAAGGATATGAATCGTGGGTATAGATTGCGGTCGGCGGCCATGCTTCCTTCGGGTGTCCAATCGATGATTTGCGACCCGCTGTGGGTGAACTTGGCGATGGCGATCTTTTCGGTCAGCTTTTCCCTGAGAGTTTCCGCGAAGCTGAGCTCGGGACCGAAGGTGTCGTAGTAATCGACGGGGCCGAGTGGTTCCCATCCCTCGGATTTCCTGTAACCGCCCCCCAGATTGTATTTATAGGCAATCTTCGAATTGTCCTTCAGGAGAGACTCCTTGCCCTTGAGTTCTTTCAGTTGCTGAACGAAGGCGCGTTCACCCTCCATGTTGCGGTGCCCTGCGAGAATGAACAGCTTGATCTTTTCGCCTTTGGGGTATGGCCACTTCTTTAGTGGTCGCGAAACTTTCGTTTCCTTCCCGATTGTTCGGAGGTAGGCGTGGGCGTAATTTTCACCGTGCTGGAGTTGGCCCAAGGTCCCGTAGTGGTAATGCAGGCCCGCCCCTCCGCCGATTTCCACCCCGATGTGCGAGGTGGGCACGTATTCCGCGAGCGGGTCTTCGCGGCACACTTCCTTCTGGCCTTGGCTGATCGCGTACATGCGTGGTCTCAGGTCCATGCCCCAGATGGTCTTGGTGCAGAGTTCGCCCACGTAGAATTTCAACTTCGGGGTTTTTAGGTCACGTCGCCACTTGGCTAAGAAATTCTTCAGGTTTTTCCCATAGTTCGGCATGTAGTCCTTGTTGAACATGTCGTTTTCTCCCTGGTGCCACATGAACCCCTCTATGCGGTACTTCACCTTTTGCTTGTTCAGTTCGGCTAAGGAGGAACGGATTAGGCTCAGGGCCAACGGGTACATCTTGAACCCAATCGGTTCGTCCGGATTCCAGTCGCCCCCCAAGTGGGTTCCGCCGGCGGCGCACTTGATGATTGCGATGGGAGTATCGATCGCCCCGGACACCTTTCGGGCAAAGCTCAGTTCGGGACCGACGACATTGTTAACGGGTTGCAGGTCCACCCAACCCTTGGACTCCATCTTCCCGTCGCGCCCGATTGAATAAGAGAACCTGACCTCTCCCTGGGTTTCTTCCAGACCGGCGAAAGGTGGAAAGCGCTTGATGTCTTTAACCTTGGAGTCCGAGCCCACCATGTTCGATTGGCCCGCGAAGATGAATACCCTGACCGTGTCGTCGTCTTGCTTGTCTCTACCTTTGGAGGAGACTCCAAGGGCCAACGTGAATGAAAGCACTAGAACAATCGCCGAAAAAGGTTGCTGTCTCATTTGTCTCGAGGATTGAGCCCCGAAAGCAGGAAGGCAAGCGCCCAATCGGCGTTTCCCGGTAAAAGGAGCGGCTACTCTACTGCGCCGGTGGCGTGGTTGTAGAAGTAGGGCTTGCCTTCCTTGGTCGTCAGAAAGTAGAGCCATTCCTTGGTGTCGTTGCGGTACAGGTGGGGGAATGCACCTTTTGCTGTCCAGAGCCAACCCAAGTTCTCCTTCCATACCCATAGTCCGCTTGTCCCGTCGTCAATGGCATATAGCCATTCGATATCGGCATGGTACAGCCAGCCGTTGTCGTACGGAATAAAAGTTCCGAACCAGTCGGAATTACGCCAACCGCCGGCTGACTCATTGGCATCGCTCCACCATGGGGCTGGCGTCGATTCCGCCTCTTGCGTGTAAAACCTCTTGATGGCACCGAATGTTGTTCCTTCCGCGTTGGTGGCGAATGATCGGACATAGTAGCGAGCACCGGGAAGGAGGGCGGAAGGGGCGGGCCGGACGGTGAAATTCGCGGACTGGCTGGCCGCCAGGCTGACGGCGCTTTCGAACCGCAGGTTGTCGCTGGTCAGGACGCCTACCTCGATCACCGGCGAGCCGCCGTCGGTCAAGACCGTGCCCCCAAGGGTGATGGTTCCGTTCCCGTCGACCGCCGGGGGCAGGGTGCGCACGATGGGCGCGAAGCTGTTGGTTGCTCTTATTGCAAGAACGGCTTCCAGGGACGCATTGTGCTCGTCGCTCACTCGAACCCGTATGGAGTGTTCGGTTTTGGTCTCGAAATCGAGAACTGCAGCAGTTTGCAGAGATCCGTCCGTCCCTATGGTGAAGAAGTTGTTGTCGGTCGACCCGTTGCCGGCGACCAAGGCGACGACGTATGCACCCGAGTCGACAGGGTCGTCGGGGTCACTAACCAGAAAGTCGCCGATCTTGGTGCCTGCGGGGCTGTTCTCGATGAGGTCGGAGTTGTCCAAGGCGATCCCGCTCGGCGCTTGGTTGGCGACGGAGGAGGCATCCATGGGATCGCTCCCGTAGGTAACCTCCTCGGCATCGCTGAAGCCATCGCCGTCGTCATCGGTGTCGAAGGCGTCCTCGATGGCGTCGCCATCCAGATCCTCCACTACGTTGCTCACGGAAATGGTGAAGGCCTTTTCCTTACTCGCGTCGTTGTTGTCGGTGACGCGTACCCGAATCGACAGGGAGTTCCCAACCTCGAAGTCGAGCGAGTCGCTGGTCTTGAGAGTGCCGCTGGCGTTCAGAGTGAATCGGGCGTTGTCGGCCGAGCCGTTGCCGTCCACGAGAGAGAAGGCGAGGGTAGCGTTTACATCGACATCGGTTGCGGAGAGGCTTCCCACGATGGTACCCGAAGGTTTGTTCTCGATTACCTCGTTGCCGGACAGGGAAAGGTTTTCGGGGGCGTCGTCCACGGGGGAGACGGTCACTTCGAAGGCATCGGAAACGGTTTGTCCGTTTGAGGTTCCCGTCACGGTGATGGTAGCGGTTCCAGATTGGTTTGCCTGATAGTCTAGGGTCAGGACGTTTCCGCTCACGGTGGCGGTGACGAGGGATGCGTTGCTCGAGGTGGCGGTTTTGGTGATGGACGCGTTGTCGTCGTCGAGGTCGTTGAAGAGGTTGGCCAAGTCGATGGTGGCGTCTGCGGCATCCTCGGCGGCACTTCGGTCGGCGATGGCGTTGGCCACGACGGGAGCATCGTCCACGGGGGATACGGTCACTTCGAAGGTATCGGAAACGGTTTGGCTGTTCGAGGTTCCCGTCACGGTGATGGTAGCGGTTCCCGATTGGTTTGCCTGATAGTCTAGGGTCAGGACGTTTCCGCTCACGGTGGCGGTGACGAGGGATGCGTTGCTCGAGGTGGCGGTTTTGGTGATGGACGCGTTGTCGTCGTCGAGGTCGTTGAAGAGGTTGGCCAAGTCGATGGTGGCGTCTGCGGCATCCTCGGCGGCGCTCAGATCGGAGATCGCGTTGGCCACCACGGGGGCGTCGTCCACGGCGGCAACGGTTACGGTAAAGACGTCGGAAACGGTTTGGCTGTTCGAGGTTCCCGTCACGGTGATGGTAGCGGTTCCAGATTGGTTTGCCTGATAGTCTAGGGTCAGGACGTTTCCGCTCACGGTGGCGGTGA
>JACNJI010000368.1 GCA_014382645.1 Verrucomicrobiota bacterium
GCCCACCATTCTTATTTTTTGCCGTCGGTGACCCTTGCAAATGCTTGCTATAAGCACACTCTGTTTTCCAACAGTTCTCTCGAGCCTCGGCTTGTTCGTCGGTTGTGGCGGGGGCGACGATCCGTATTCATCGGGAGCCGGCGACGGGAGCGACAATTCCTCGGCTGAAGCCCTTCGGATTGCTTATAGCGACTGGCCCGGATGGGTGGCATGGGAAATCGGCAGGCAAAAGGGTTTCTTCAAGGATGCCGGAGTAAAGGTCGAGTTCATTTGGCTTGATTACGTTCCATCTATGGACAGCTTTGCGGCTGGCAAGGTGGATGCCGTTTGCATGACCAATGGAGACGCTCTCGTAACGGGAGCCACTGGCAAGAAAGGCATCGCTATTCTCATCAACGACTTCAGTAACGGCAACGATATGGTCGTGGCCAAGCAAGGTATTGATTCCGCAGCTGCTCTTAAGGGCAAGAAAATTGGGGTTGAAGTTGGCTTTGTGAGCCATCTCTTACTACTCAAGGCTTTGGAGAGCGCCGGACTCGCGGAGACGGACGTCACTCTCGTCAACGTACCAACCGACAAGACCGCCGAAACCTTGGCCACGGGTGACGTGGACGCCATTTCCGCTTGGCAACCGAATTCAGGACAGGCATTGAAATTAGTGGGTGGATCGAAGGCGATTTTTACGAGCGCCAACATTCCCGGTATCATTTACGACCTTCTCTACGTCAGTCCTGAAAGTTTGGCTGCCCGTCGGGACGATTGGCAAAAAGTAGTCAAGGTTTGGTTCCAAATCGTCGATTTCATGAACGATCCTGCGAACAAGGAGGAGGTCTTGGAAATCCTTAGTGCTCGCGTGCAGGTTAAACCCGAGGATTACGAACAGTTTCTCCAAGGCACCCGTATTCTTACCCTTGCCGAAAACAAGGAACGCTTCAAGGATGCCGAGGGGCTCGACTCGGTGGTTGGTTCCAGTCGCATCGTGAACGATTTCAATGTGGCCCAAGACATCTACAAGACCAAGGAAAAAGTCGAGGACTACCTAGACTCGAGTTTCGTTGATTCCCTGTAAGGACCGTTTGCCCGAACAGATCTCACAAAACTTTTAATGGATTGGTTCGCTATCGGGCGAGAGTTATCCCCTAAAGCTCGGGGAATCGTTACCCTCTGCTCCTTTCTGTTGCCTCTGGCGGTATGGTCGGCTTTCAGCTACCTGCCGTTCCTTTGGCATCCCTTGATGGAGGTAACTGAAAGTGGTGATTCCCGGTATTTTCGTCCGGGCATGACGGTAGAGCGGGAGGCATTCCATCAAGAGAATGCTCGTCTTTCCTCAAAAGGTTCCGTTGTGGTCAAGGGGATTCCCGTAAACCCCGTTTACTTACCTGCTCCCCACGAGGTCGGGAAAGCCTTTTATACGGCTTTCGTTACCGAACCGCGCCTGCCGGGCGACCCTTGGCTGCATGAAAGTCTGTGGCATAGCATTCAAGTGATATTCTGGGGCTTTTTGCTTTCTTCGATAATCGGGGTTCCTCTGGGAATCCTGTGTGGGGCCTATTCACCCATTGCCCGTTTGTTCGAACCGTTCATCGATTTCGTTCGCTACATGCCTGCTCCCGCGTTCGGAGCCTTGGCGGTGGCGATCGTCGGCATTTACGATGGACCCAAGATAGCCATTATTTTCATCGGCACCTTCTTTCAGCAAGTGCTTGTGGTTGCAAACACGACACGCGGGCTCGATCGGGCCTTGGTGGAGGCTGCCCAAACTCTGGGAGCCGGAAAGCTGCAACTGCTGACTAGGGTTGCCTTGCCCGGGATTTTGCCCGACCTGTATCGTGATTTGCGCATCCTGTTGGGGTGGGCTTGGACATACCTTATCGTGGCCGAACTGGTTGGAGCGAAGACGGGGATCACCGCCTTTATCCACCAGCAAAGCAAGTACAAGGTGTACGAGAATGTTTACGCTGCAATCATCATGATTGGCCTTATCGGATTATTTGTGGATATAATGTTGGGAGTCTTGGGTTCCCGACTGTTCCCTTGGGAAAAGGATTCCAAACCGGGTATTTTGGCATCCATTGCCAAAGCACTTGGTTTCGGGAAGGAGGCGAGTACGGCGTGAGCACAGAAGAGCAACTGGTCGACTATCGTGAACAGACTCCCGAAGTAAAACGCTATTTCGAGGACCTTCTTTCCCGGGAAGTTGTTTTGAAGGTGGAGAAATTAGGGAAAATATTTGGCGAAGGGGTCGGGGCAACGGAGGCACTGCAAGATGTTTCCTTTAACGTGCATCACCGTGAGTTCGTCTCTATCGTGGGACCTTCCGGATGTGGAAAATCCACCTTGATTCGAATCTTGGCCGGTTTGGAAACCTCGACCTCGGGTTCGGCTATGCTGGACGGCGAGGAAATTCGGGGTCCGGGTTCGGGGCGCGGCATGGTCTTTCAAAGCTATACCTTGTTTCCGTGGCGCACGGTCGCGGGCAACGTGACCTTCGGCCCCGAAATGATGGGGAAATCCAGCGAAGATGTGGAAAAAGAAGCGAATAAATGGCTTGAAATGGTTGGCCTCTCCGATTTCAAGAACCATTACCCGCACCAACTTTCGGGGGGGATGAAGCAACGTGTGGGCATTGCCAGAGCCTTGGCGAACCGACCACGCATCCTTCTTATGGACGAACCTTTTGGGGCCCTCGACGCACAGACGCGGGCTCTCATGCAGGCATATCTTTTGCAGATTTGGAGGCATGTGGACGTGACCATAATTTTTATCACCCATGATCTCGATGAGGCCATATATTTGTCTGACCGGATTCTCGTTTTGGAAGCAAATCCGGGCCGTGTTGAGGAGTTCGTAAAAATACCTCTTGAGAGGCCACGTAAGCCTGACCAGTTTCTAGATCCTCGGTTTCTTGCGGTCCGTCATCGATTGGATGTCCTGATACACGGAGAATTTCCCGAAGAAGCCGATGATATTTCTTTTATCGGTGGCGTGGATCGATTTGCAGAAGTAGATGCTGATTGACCGAATGGACTTTTTAAATCTTAAGCATTTTTAATACTCTAATTTCTCAATCTTCAACCAAAGGATAAGGCCATGTTCAGGAGACTCTGGAATCTAATTAAAGGAATGCTAGGAATGGCGGTTTCGGCTGCTGAAGCATCAAACCCCGAAGCCTTGCTCGAGCTGGAAAAGGAAAACCTGCGCAAGCAAATCGCCCAGTACAACCAAGGCTTGGCTTCGCACGCCGCCTTGGTGGAACGCTTGATATCACAGATAGAAAGGGAAGAGAAACGCGAGAGAGAGCTCAAGGCCAAGGCGAGCGCCCACATTAAGGCGGGGAACAACGAACCGGCTGCTCGCTATGCTCTCTCCCTGCAGGAAGTCCGCAAGGAGCTCGAAGACAACAGGCGGCAACTTGAGGACGCCGAAAAGACCTACAAGGACTTGACGAAGGCCAGAGACGTTACGATTCAGGAAGCAAAGAGAAAAATCGAGAGCCTCAAGTTCGGTATCCAGGACATGAAAATCCAAAAGGCTACTGCGGAACTGAGCGAAATGGCCACCGGCATGGTGTCCGAGCTGGGTGGAAGTGGTGAAACGCTCGACCGTCTTGAAGGAATCGTCCGAGAGCAGCGCGAAAAAGCAGCAGGGCGAGCTCGAGTGGCTCGGGACAGTGTGGATATGGCCGAGGTCAAACTCAAGGAATCCGAGGAAAACGCCTTGGCCGACATGGCTTTGGCCGACTTAGCAAGCGAACTTGGGGTAACCCTTGACGAGAAGACACCTGAGGCATCCGAAGCACCGGTGGAAGAAGAACCCGAGTCGGAATCCGAAAAGGCCGGAATGTAGCCCGGGAGCGTGAGCTGGTAAAGTGGTTGACTCGGACGAAGCATGGATAGGCGAGCTGCGCTCTTCGTATAAGAGTGGAGCCCACAACCAGTTCATTCTTCACGGAAACGTTTACGATTCCTTTTTTACTCGTTCCGAGGAAAAGCTTTTGGGCTTGGTGCCCTTCATCTCTGAGGAAATTCTTTCGGGCTTCGATGCCATTCTTACTTACGATTTGGCCAAGGGGGTGCGCGTTCGAAAGGGTGGCGACGACTTGGCCAAGGTGACTAATCGTCCCGTTTCTTCGGAGGAGACCGTCCGATCACCTGCCGCGGCCCTCCGGGAACTGGATCGCCTTCTCCTCAGCGCGGTAAACGTGGCTAGAATTCGAGGAGGTTCACCCTGCAAGGTTGCAGTCGTGATAGAGGACGCTCACTTGGTGGTTCCCTTTTCGGGCGGGCGTTCTCGTGATCACGAGCTTTCACGTCTCGCCCTGACCTTGCGCAATTGGGCATCCGACACTGCTTTGCGTGAGCATCCTCTGGCGACGTTCTTGACCTGTGAGAACTTCAGCGATCTTCATCCCCTAGTCTCTCGTAATCCACGCAGTCATACGGTGGAGGTTCCCTTGCCCGGTCCAAAGCTAATCGGCGAAGCCCTAGTTGCTTTTCGCAAACGTTTTCCAAAAGCCTTCGGAAAGGAGCCGGAGGACCAATTAGCCGAACAACTCTCCGGTGTCGCCCTTGTTTCGGTGGAGGAAGCCGTACGTATGGCGAACTTGAGTGAGCGACCTATCGAGGGAGCGGACGTGGCCGAGCTGAAAAAATCTCTCATAGAGAATGATGCTCGCGACCTCATCGAGTTCATTCCGCCCAGCAAGAATTTTTCCAATATGGCCGGCTCTGAGGCCATTAAGAAATGGGTTTCGAAGGATTTGCAGAATTGGCGCGAAGGCCGTCTGCGGGCAGTTCCCAAGGGTTACTTGCTCTGCGGGCCCGTGGGAACGGGTAAGACCTTTCTGGCCGAGTGTATGGCTGGTGAAGCGGGGGTGCCGACCGTGGCTCTCAAGAATTTCCGCGAGCGATGGGTGGGTACTTCCGAGGGGAACTTGGAGAAGGTCTTTCGCATTCTAAGAGCACTCGGGCGCTGCATGGTGTTCGTGGACGAGGCGGATCAAGCCTTGGGACGTCGGGTGTCTGAAGGCGACGGAGGTCTTTCCGGCAGGCTTTATTCCATGATCGCAAAGGAAATGGGCAAGAATGAGAACCGAGGACGTATCGTCTGGATACTTGCCAGCAGTAGACCCGACCTGATCGAGGTAGACCTGAAACGTCCCGGTCGCGTGGACGTCAAAATACCCATTTTGCCAACTTCCTCCACCGCGGAGAGCATGGACCTTATTCGTGCTTTGCTGAAGCGCAACGATCTCATTTTGAGTGATGAGGAAGCTCAGTCTCTTGAGGAGAAGGCTCCCCTGTTGATGACTGCCGGAGCCGCCGAAGCCTTGGCCGCCAAAGTCATGCGGTTACAGGTGACCAGTGAACGCCAGACTGTTGAAGTCCTTGCCGATATGCTGGAGGATTATCAACCTTCGGTTCCCATGGAAGTCATCGAGTTTCAAATCGACCTAGCCGTTCGCGAAGCTACTGACATCGAGCTTGTCCCCGAATACTTTCAAAATCGCAGAAATACAAAACCTCATACCGAAACAGAATCATGAATCGCGCAATCCATGTCTTCCTCTTATTTTTCCTCGCATTTGCCATGTCGGCTGGCGGAGTCTTTGGCCAGAAAGTCAACTACTCAGAGATCATCAAGCCCTTTAAAAACGATCCTGTTTTTAAAACCCAAAAGGGCGCGGTAAAGCCGGGGATTTTGCAAATGCCCTATATCACCTGGGCGGCCGATGGCGTAACCATCCATGCGAATGGTGGCGAGAGGCCCAATGCGGGATCAAAGCTTGGACGCGCAGCCGGCGCACCTGTAAAGTTGGAGCGAGTGGACGAGTTCGATAAGCAGCTCAAGGCCTATGTTTCCGGTGACAGTCCCTTCCTTCGTGGAACGATCGGCATGATCAATCTTGCGGCAGAAGGTTTGACTGCCATCAGTCCTGATCTTGCCCCCATCGTATTCATGCAACTGAGTTGGAGTACGGGAGCCGACGGGTTCGTGGCGAAGGGAGTGAACAAGCTTTCTGACCTCAAGGGGAAGACTATCGTCGTGCAGCGCACGGGACCTCACATGGATTTGGTTAATGTGCTCCTGCAGGATGCGGGACTGACTTTGGCGGACGTGACGGTCAAGTACGTTGCGGACATCACTGAAAACCCCGACAACCCGGTCCCGGGCATTAATGATCCGGCTGGTGCTTTCCGGGCTGATTCGTCGGTAGATGGAGCTGCCGCGATTTACCCCGACATCCTCACGCTTACTGCAGGTGGAACAGTGGGTACCGGAGCCGAGGACAGCGTAAAGGGGGCGAAACCGATTCTTACCACTCGCACTGCTTCTAGAGTTATTGCGGATGTTTATGCGGTGCGTTCCGACTGGTTTGCCGCGAATCCCGATCGCGTCAAGTCAATCGCGAAGACTCTTCTAGAGGAGCAAAAATTCTTTCGGGACCATCTCGATAACGTAGGGAAGAAAAAGTCCGCGGACCAAGCGAAACTTCGTGAATTCACGAACTTGTCCCGACCCTTGGAGGGTATTTTCCTACTTGACGAAGCGGCCGTAGAGGATTTTGTCATGTGG
>JACNJI010000370.1 GCA_014382645.1 Verrucomicrobiota bacterium
CCGGGATCTTCCCTCTTCCCCTACGCGGCGCCCGGGGGGGCGCCGGGGGTGATGGCTATGCCTCTTTTATGCTCGCCGTTACCCGCCATCGTCAGGGGCGAGAACCCCTTGGGGTGTACGCCGTAAGCTGCCCGCACCTCGGCCCTCCGTTGAACGGCTTTTGATGTGATTTCGATTTCATCCATGATGAAGGAACCGATGCTCGAAGCTCTGGCCGTGTCGAAATCTACGTGCATCAACCAGTTCGCGTCATCAGCCACCTGCTCCAAGTTCAGTGGCTTGGCAACAATCGAAGCAAGCGGAAGAAACACAGCGAGAGAGGTCATCCATAATGATTTATTCATAACTAGTTATTTGTGATGAGGTTTGCGGAAGAAAGTTTTAAAATCATTAGATAACGAAATCACCACCGTCAAGTCGTATCACCTCTTCCGTGCTCTAAACCAAACTCCACAATCCCAAAACCACCGCTAGGAGTCAGCTCGAGGTTGACGGCGTGTCCGACAACTCTATGCTCACGGGATGAACGCCATTCGGGCAACTTTGGCCTTCACCGTCATCATCCTCACGGCTGCCTCCGCGCTCCCACCGTCGAGTCAGGTCAAAGACGTCCCTCTTCGGGCCACCGTGGAGCTAGCCGTCTCACTGATCGAGAAAAGCTCCGCCACTTACGTCGACAAGCGGGAATGCTTTTCCTGCCATCATCAGGCACTCACCATGATGGCGATGAGCCGGGCCGAGCTCTCGGGCATCGAACTTCAGCCCGATTCCCTCTCCGTGCAGGTGCAGTTCGCCTTGGAATACTTCGGAGATCGACGAAAACGTCTATTAAAAGGAGAAGGCGTGCCCGGCGGGGCCTATAATGCGGGCTACGCCCTAACGGGATTGGCTGCGGCGGGAACTCCGCCGAGCGAGGTCACGAAAGCACTCGTCCAATACTTATTGAAAACCGAGCACGAGGACGGCGGTTGGCGCATCCGCACCCATAGACCTCCCCTCGAGGACAGCCACTTCACGGCCACCGCATTGGCGATCAAAGGTATCGCCGAATTCGCTGAACCCACCGAGAAAGCCGAACCCATCAAGCGGGCCTTGGCATGGCTGAAGAAAACGGAGCTGAAATCGACCGAGGACCACGCCTTCAAGGTTTTCGGCCTTCATTGGGGCGACGAGAGAGCTGACGAAAAGCAGACAGCGGCCAAGTCCCTCCTCGACCTACAATCCTCGGACGGAGGTTGGTCCCAAACGCCCGACATGAACAGCGACGCCTACGCCACCGGGCTAGCCCTTTCGGCCTTGATGCGAAGCGGTGCCCTGCCTGCCCATTCTCCCCAATACAAATCCGGCGTAAAATGGCTGCTCGGCCACCAAGAACCCGATGGTTCCTGGCGCGTAAAAACCCGTAGCAAACCCATCCAAAAGTATTTCGAGAGCTCGTTTCCCCACGGGAAAGACCAGTTCATCTCGATCAGCGCCACCTGCTGGGCAGTCATGGCACTTGCACAGTGACTACCGGCCACCAACCCTATATTACTCCTGTCTTTGCCTTAGAAACAAAATTACTCTAGTCTTTTTAAAGTGAAGAACGACAAGGGAAAGAGACTATTGGCCGTCATTTCATTAATTCTCGTTGCAGAAACCTTCATCGTTTCAATGATCAGGGAACCCCACCGTTCGGAGGCACGATTTTTCTCGATCCGGACGTAATCACCGAGTCCGATCCGACCGCTTACCAAAAGCTTACCGATGCCGGTCGAGGCCAACGAAGTATGTACGACCGCAGAGCGGACTGGGTGGACTTGAACGCTTTCTTGTTCAATGCAAGTTTCAGCGACGGACCGGACATAGAAATACAAGTGAACCCGGAGTTCGGCGATGTCCACACGGCCCGGGCGGAAGCCTTGAAGTACGCGCCCGTCATCGGCCGCTTGCCCAAGTGCTTGCGAAAGGACGTCGAGACCGTCTGGATTCACTTGGGCAACAACCCCTTCGGTGGGGGTAACGAAAACCTATTGATACACACCGGGCAAGCCGAGCAGTACTCGGCAGACGGGATACTCGAGGAAACCCTCGTCCACGAGGCAGCTCACACCTCCCTGGACGCCACCCACGCAAATGCCTCCGAATGGCTTGCCGCGCAAGACGCGGATGGCGAGTTCATATCCACCTACGCTCGGAACAACCCTTACCGCGAGGACATCGCCGAGAGCTTTCTCCCCTATTTCGCATTCCGTTATCGTTCCGACCGGTTAACGAAGTCCCTTGCCGATGTCATTTCCAAAACCATCGCCAACCGAATCGCCTATTTCGACAAGCAGGAGTTCGACGTGGGCGAGAGTTCGCAACACTCCTGGAATCTCGCCGAGAATCATGGTTCCGGGTGGAAGAGTTTCGATTGGTTCGGGTATTACTACAGGACCGCTGGAGGTTGGATTTACCATGCAGACTTGGGCTGGCTCCACAAGGTAAGCTCGAAAACGGATTCTATTTGGCTCTACTTCCCAAATCATGGCTGGATGTGGACGAAACATGACGTTTACCCCTTTCTCTACGACACCGTCACTTCGGGATGGCGCTACTACAAAATCATCGAGGGCAAAGCGATGCGCTACGACTACGCCACTGGCTCTTGGATGTCCCTCGAGTAAAGGGCGAGCACCAGCCCCTCATGTTCATCGCGAGAAGGGCCCTTTCGCCATGGGATCAAGCCGAACCTTCGGCGACACCGACGAGATTGCCACGCACTGACGGGTTCACCAAATCACCATTGGGACAATTATTAATCAACAATCACGGACTTCAAAAGGTAAAAAAAGCCCAATCCGCAAGCAAGCGGGAACGGAACTAATGCACCCAGTGACTTGGCTTGCGCAAGTGCCCACCGAGTGCAAATAGGTCTGCCCAAGGGAGAATCTTTATTGAAGGGAGCGAAAAGCGTTGAGAAGGAACCCGAGGTTGGTTAGGTTATAAATCCTAATAATCTCACCCTGCTAATCATTTTTCGGATTGTTGACCTTCCATTCATGAAGTCTTGCTTACCTTCGGTTTTGGTTTTTCTGG
The DNA here is from genome assembly GCA_014382645.1 of Verrucomicrobiota bacterium. Taxonomy (GTDB): domain Bacteria; phylum Verrucomicrobiota; class Verrucomicrobiia; order Opitutales; family Seribacteraceae. The sequence continues at coordinate 3,061 of JACNJI010000370.1, forward strand.
CGGTTGCCACCGTGACTGGCGCGGTGTCCAAATCCGTAGGGGTCAGGCATTCCCTGCTCTCGGAGGTCGAATCCATCGCTCCCGGACAGACTTTTACAGTGGCGCTCTTTCTAGACCACAACGAAAGCTTTCACACCTATTGGATGAACCCCGGCACCGTGGGGTTGGCCACCTCCCTGAAATGGACCCTGCCCGAAGGCTTTGAGGCGAGCGCTATTCGTTGGCAAGTTCCCGAAAAAGTGAAAATGGTGATTTACGATGCATACGGCTATAACAGCGATGCCATGCTCTTGGTGGACGTGAAGGCCCCGGAGAAGTTGCCGAAGGAGTCCGTGGTATTGAAGGCTAAAGCCGTCTGGATGGCCTGCGGCCCCGAAGCCAAGCAGTGCTGCAACTTGGGATTCCAGGATCTCTCTCTTTCACTAAAGACCGGCGATACGCCGAAGTGGAACGACGAGTGGCGAGCTCGCATTGCAAAAGCGAGAAAGAAGCTTCCGGAACCTATCCAGGGATGGAAGCAGAGCGCCAAGCGGGATGGCGAAAAGGTCATCTTGACTGTCCGAAACATTGCCGGCGTACCGGTAGAGGATGATCAGGAAATTTGCTTCTATTCGGAATTGAACCATTTCACGACGCTCAAGAAGCAACGATTCAAGGTGAAGGGCGATGAGTTAATCGTCACCCTCCCCCTCGCTGATTACGCTCCGGAAAAACTGGAGGAAGTGAAAGGGCTTTTATATCATCCGGCAGGATGGCAGGGGTCGAAAGGGAAAAAATACATGCCGGTGACCCTCCGTCTGGACTGACGCGAGGATGCCCCTCTCCGAAACGAGGGAAGACCAATTGAACGATTACGCGAATAGCGTTGAGAACAAACCCGTTTGCGTTAACATATTTCCTTTTCAAACGAGCCCTGAATAAGATTTTGCACCATGGGTAAAACCACCAAGAATGTCTTCGACACAGTCGATGAAGCCATCGCCGACATAGCGAAGGGCAAAATGGTGGTGGTCACTGACGATGCCTCCAGAGAAAACGAGGGCGATCTCGTGATGGCCGCGTCCAAAGTGACTCCCCAGAGCGTAAACCAGATGCTGCTTCATGGTCGCGGCCTCATTTGCGTGCCGCTTGTAAACAACCAGTTGAGCCATCTCGGCATCAACAGCATGGTGACAATCAACCGAGAAGCCCAAAAGACTGACTTTACCGTTTCCGTGGACGCAGCCGAGGGTATAACGACCGGGATCAGCGCCTATGACCGAGCCACAACCATCAGCATTCTGGCCAACCCTCGCGCCCGTCCCGACGAACTGGTGCAACCCGGTCACGTCTTTCCTTTGCGGGCGAGGCCTGGCGGGGTTCTCGAGCGCGCAGGGCATACCGAGGCCGCAGTGGACCTCGCCTCCCTTGCGGGACTCCACCCGAGCGGGATCATTTGCGAGATCCTGAACGAGAACGGATCCATGGCTCGATTGCCCGAACTCGTACGGTTTAAAAAGAAGCACAAGCTGAAGCTTATTTCCATCGCCTCCCTGATCGAATATAGGCACCTACGCGAAAAGCTGATCGAGAAAGTGTCGGAAACGGATTTTTCATGCCAATTCGGCAATTTCCGCTTACACGAATTCCGGAGTGTGCTCGACGAACGTCGACATTATGCCCTGACCATGGGGAAATTGACAAGAGGTCCAACTTTAGCTCGAGTACAGTCGGCAAATATTTTGAGCGACGTATTTCGCATGAAGGATGGCCCGCAAGGAGCCGAGAGCATCGAGAAGTCCCTCACCCACATTGCACAGGAAGGACGCGGAGCCTTGCTGTATCTGGAACCTCGCCGCAAAGACTTAGACAGGAAGAAGGACAAGGACTCTCCTCTTTCTTCTTCCTCTTCCTCGGGAATGGATTTTCGTGACTATGGGATAGGCGCCCAAATTCTGGTGGCTCTCGGGTTGCGCAAGCTGAGACTGCTCACTCGCGACAACCGCAAGGTGATCGGTCTCGAAGGTTACGGTCTGGAAATTGCAGAGAGAATACTGCTTCGATGAAGGAGATGACACGATGAGTCTGGATCCCCCGCAAGGTGGCAAATGGTCTTCCGCCGGATTTCGTTTGGGGATCGTTTGCGCTCGATACAACGAGGTGCTGACCGACGCCTTGCTGGCCAAGGTCACGGCTATCATCAAGGATGCGGGCGAACCCGAACGGCTGGTTGTGGAACGTGTGCCGGGTTCTCACGAGATACCCGTCGCCATGTCCCTGATGCTCGGGGCGGAAAGTTTCGGTTGCTTGGTGGGGTTGGGAGTCGTCATCAAGGGAAGCACTGCGCACCACCACTTGGTAGCGGAAAGCGCAGGACAGGCCATGCAGCAGCTGGCCGTGGAATGTTCCACCCCGATAATCAACGGAATCATCGTAACGGATTCCATCGAAGACGCCGAAGAACGGGTTACCGGATCTTTGGATCGAGGACGAGAATTTGGAGAAGCAGCACTCCACATGGCCGAATTGAAGCGAAAATGGACGAAGAACTAGAAATAAACGAAAACTGGAGTCGACGGCGAAAAAACCGAGCAGCTGCGTTTCGGTATTTGTTCCAGTGGGAATTGAATCGACCGGAAGACCTCGGCCGCGACCTGGAAGAGCTATACGTCCGCTTAGGAGAAACACCCGAGTTTTTTGCCTACGCCACTGCAGTCGTGGATGGAGTCGTGGCTCAAGTGGAGGGCTTGGACGAGCGTATTCGGGCACTGGCAAAGAACTGGGAACTCAAACGCATTGCCAAGACCGACTTGGCCTTGCTTCGATTGGCCGCCTACGAACTGTTGTATCGACCCGACGTCCCACCGGTCGTGGCGATCAACGAAGCTCTCGAATTGGCCAAAACGTTTTCCACCGAAAACTCCCGCAAATTTCTCAACGGCATACTCGATCAGATCCGGATCGAACTGGATCGACCCGCTCGCGAAGCGGTGGTGGATTGAAAATCGAAGCCCCTATAGGCAAATAACCAAGAGAAGCATTCAAGCTGACTCGGGTGTCAAAACAAGTACTGAGTAGGCGGGTATATTGAGCCGAAGGGAGAGCGGAAAGCTGTTGCATTCCTTAGATTCCGCGGCGAAGAGCTCGTCGATCTCATCATTCTCTTCCCCACCGTAACGGATGTCGGCGCTGTTGAGGATTACTCTCCAGTTCCCGGAAGACGGACAACCTAACCGGAGACTTTTTGCCTCATCGGAAAAGTTGCAGGCAACGAGCAGAGTATCGGCGGGCCTTTCTCCGAAGCGAAGAAAGGAAATGGAGCGACTTTGGGCGTCGTCGCAAGAAATCCATTGAAACTTGTCCCGCAGGTGGTCGCAGACAGCCCATGAAGGAGTCCCCCGACACAGGCTGGTTAGCTCCCGAACCATATTGCGAACTCCCTCGGGCAGAGGTAAGGCGCGAGGAGACCCATCGAGCGCGGCGGCGCCTGCCCCTACCTCTCCGTTGGCAGACGCGACTCCCCCGAAG
>JACNJI010000150.1 GCA_014382645.1 Verrucomicrobiota bacterium
GGCCGACATGCGAGGGGAAGATAACGGAAAGGGCATGAATCCGGACGAAGCCCTGCTTGGCCTCGAACGTCATGCCACCAGCAAAATTCGGGAAGCGGACGACCTGCTTCTCGTTGCTTCCTTCGGTTTTCGTGGGGAGGCCCTGCCCTCAATTGCCAGTGTGAGCCGATTTACGCTTCGCACCCGAGCCGCAGGTGAAGAAGCCGGGAGAGAGATCTTTCTAAACGGTGGAAAAATGATCCACAACAAGGATTGCGGCATGCCCGAGGGCACCCGGATCGAGGTTGCTCAGTTGTTCAATTCCGTTCCCGCGAGACGAAAGTTTCTCAAGACGGACGCCACCGAGTCCGCCCACATCTGCCACTTGACGAGGCTGTATGCTCTCGCCCATCCTGAAATATCCTTCACCTTGCTCGAGGCAGGCCGCACGATTTTCCGATCACCGACTTGTTCCGACTTGAAGGACCGGGTACATGAAATCTTTGGCCGAGGTCTGGCCGAGGATATGGAACCCGTGGAAAGGGAGAGAGACGGCTATCGTCTACATGGCTTGCTGGCTAAGCCCGGGAAGGGAAGGTCTACCCGTAAGGAGATGCTGTTTTTCGTGAATCGTAGACCTGTGGAAAGCAAGACATTGGCCTATTCCCTGATTGAGGCTTATCATACCTATGTGCCAAAGGGTCGCTATCCGCCAGTGGCGTTGCTTTTGGAAATCGATCCGGCCGCCGTGGACGTAAATGTTCATCCGGCGAAACGTGAACTGCGTTTTCGCGAGGAGGGAAAAGTGCGAGGATTCGTCATTCGTACGGTGCTGGATCGTTTGCGGGAGCTTTCGGGCGATGTCCGCATCCAAGGAATTGCTCCAGAGCTTAATCCCAGTGAGAAAGAGTTTGTATTGCCACGCTTGGACCCCTCGGCCCTTCCGGTGCCGCGGCTTGATGAGAGCAATCCCGATTCCGAAGGTGCCTCGGTTACCATGGGACAAGTGTCGTCTTCCGGTGAATTCCCGGTAACCGACATTAGTCCGTCGCTCGAGAAGAAACCTGGGGCGGAGGAGGTTCGAAAGAGAGTGGGCTTCCGTGACGACCTAGGAGTGGCTTGGCGTTTCTTGGGACGCGTGCAGGGCGACCTCGTTTTGTTTTCCACGGATGCGGGTGTGGTTGCCTTTCATTGTCGGGCAGCGTATGAGCGCGTGCGACTGGAACAAGTGGAGGATGCGTTGGCGTTGGGGAAGTCGGCCGAAAGCCAGATCCTGTTGATTCCCGAACCCATCGAGCTCGACGGCGTGGAGGCCGGTATTTTGGAGTCGGCTTTGCCTGAGTTGAACAACCAAGGCTTTGCGATTGAGGAGTTTGGCAGAAATTTTTACCGTGTTGAGGCTTGTCCCGCGTGGATCGAACCGGGTGAGTCTATTTCCTTCCTGCGCGATTTTCTGGATCTCGCACGTCGGGCCGGCGGATCGGCCGCAGGTTCGGTCGCTCAAGAGGAAATCGCCAGGTTGGCCGTGGTTCGAGGACGCGCAGCAGGTGATGATTTTGCCGATGGTGAAGTGATTCGCTTGGCGGAACAACTGCTGCGGTGCCGCAACCCGTTGACCTGCCCGCAGGGCCGCCCCACCTACGTCGAGCATCCTTGGAGAGAGTGGAAAAAACGTTTTGGACGCGGTCTATGACTCTACAAGTATTTCGTCCGTTTCAAGATAACCTTCAGTTCCGTGCTTGCCCGCAACCCATACTTTTTACAAGTTAAGGAAACTTTTTTAACTTTCAAACCAACAACGTTAAACCGCCTAACGGACTCAACCATGAAAACGTCGACTCAAGCCCTTGTCCTCACCGCCTGCATAGCGGCCCTTGCCGCCGGTTGCACTCTTTCCGAAATCGGAGATAAAACCAAGTCCGGCTTCAAGAAAACCGGTTCCTACATTTCCGAGAAATCAAAAAAAGCCTATGGTTCGACCAAGAAGGCTCTTGGCTTGAACAAGAATTCTTCAGTAGATTTACCTCCCATGTCTGTTTCCAAGCAATCTTTTGGCGAAATGCCCAATGGGCAGAAAGTATTTCTTTACACCTTGGCCAATGCCAACGGGATGAAGGTCAAGGTCTCCGATTACGGTGGAACCATCGTAAGTATTCTCGCACCCGACCGCAATGGGAAGTTCGGGGACATCGCTTTGGGATTCAAGACATTGGCCGAATACCAAGAGAAGAGCCCGTATTTCGGATGCATTACGGGGCGATATGCAAACCGCATCGCCGATGGCAACTTCACTCTCGAAGGCAAGAAATATAGTCTCGCCGCAAACAATGGTAAAAACCACTTGCACGGTGGAGTAAAAGGTTTCGACAAACGTCTATGGGCTGCCGAAGTGGACGAACATGATATAGCCATTACCTTCACACGGACCAGTCCAGACGGTGAGGAAGGTTATCCAGGCGCACTTGTATGCAAGGTAACCTATACCCTGACCAACGACAACGAGTTGCGCATCGACTACAAGGCGACCACCGACAAGCCAACCGTCCTCAACCTCACGAACCATACCTATTTCAACTTGGCCGGTGAGGGTACCCCAACCATTCTCGAACACGAGTTGAGCATAATGTCCGATCATTTCGTGGCGACCGATGACACAAACATTCCCACCGCCATCACCCCAGTCGTAGGGACTCCCATGGACTTTCGTACTTTCCACAGGATTGGTGCCCGCGTGGAAGGTGATCACAACCAATTGAAGTTCGGCAAAGGTTACGACCACACTTGGGTTATTCGTCGTGACGATAACGATCTCGCCCACGCAGTAACCTTGAAAGATCAAAGCAGTGGGCGTGTAATGGAAATTCACACCGACCAACCCGGCATTCAGTTTTACACGGGCAACTACCTAGATGGCACACTTGTTGGGAAGAGCGGTAAGCCCTATCCCTATCGTTCGGGGTTATGCCTCGAAACCCAAGTGCTTCCGGATAGCCCGAATCATCAGGGCGAAAAGGGATGGAAGTCCTGTGTGCTCAATCCCGGCGAAACCTATAAGCACGTTATCGTTCACAAGTTCAGAGCGGAGTAACGTTTAACGTTCCTTTTCCGATCAAGCTTTCGACTGCTGACACCGTTCGATAAAGCTTGGCCCATGCCTTGCTACTTCACTTTTGTGAGGTTAGAAATAACCTAGATTCCATTTTCTCTAAGCATTTATTAAGACAATGACTTTGCAAACAAAGGAACCTGACATTCGGGTCGATACCGGACTTTCCGTGGGCGATGACTTGATCGAGGAAATGAAAACCTCGATCCTGCGCCACCTCCGTATCACGATGGCTCGCCATTTATCCAATGCCACAAGACGAGAATTGTGGATGGCAACCTCTCTTGCGGTTCGAGATCAATTGATCGATCGTTTCATCGAGACCCAAGCCGTTCACAGTAAGTCCGGGACAAAACGAGTATATTATCTCAGTCTAGAGTACCTCATGGGGCGTTTGTTGAACGTGAACCTACACAACTGCGGTTTACGCGAACCTGTCAGGCAAGCATTGTCGGAACTGGATCAGGATCTCGAGGAACTTTGCGAAGAAGAACACGATATGGGTTTGGGCAACGGCGGTTTAGGCCGCTTGGCCGCTTGTTTTTTGGATTCGATGGCCACGCTGGAACTTCCTGCCATCGGATACGGTATACACTATCAGTTCGGGCTGTTCAGTCAGAGTTTTCGGGATGGTCATCAAATGGAAAGTCCCGACGACTGGCTGAAGTTCGGCAATCCGTGGGAAATCGTACGCCCCCAGTACGCACAGACCGTGCGATTGTACGGCCGTGTGACGCATGATTACGATAGTTTCGGGAATTACTCGCCAAAGTGGGTCGAAACCAAGACGATCGAGGGGGTCCCGTACGACGTCGCCATTGTCGGGTATGGGGCCAAGACCGTCAATTTCCTACGGCTTTGGGAGTCTAAGGCATCGCAGGAATTCGACTTGGAGACCTTCAATCAAGGCGGATACGTCGAGGCAGTACGGGAGAAGGCCTTGGGAGAAAGCATATCCAAGGTTCTTTACCCGAACGACTCAACTGAAAGTGGCAAGGAACTGCGACTCGTCCAGCAATATTTTTTCGTAGCTTGTTCCTTGCGGGACATGATTCGACGTTTTCGGAAGAAAGATATGAACTGGGAGGAATTCCCCGACAAGGCGGTCATACAGCTGAACGACACTCACCCGTCGGTTGCCATTCTGGAACTATTGAGGATTTTGGTGGATGAGGAGCATTTGGTCTGGGTCTCGGCTTGGGACATTGTCCGTCGTACTTTCGCTTATACCAATCATACCCTGCTTCCCGAAGCCTTGGAGACTTGGGGAGAAGATCTTTTCGGAAAGGTCCTTCCGCGCCACCTGGAGCTCGTCCGGGAAGTGAATCGTCGTTTCTTGGCCGACGAGGTAGAGGCGAAGTGGCCGGGCGACGAAGGACGAAAATCCAGCATGAGCATCGTCAAGGACGGATGCATAAAAATGGCTCACCTTTCCGTAGCGGGTAGCCGCTCGGTAAATGGCGTGGCCGAGTTGCACACGAAGCTGCTGAAGGAAAACCTTCTCCACGAATTTGCTGAACTGTACCCTCTGAAATTCAACAACAAAACCAATGGGATTACTCCCCGCCGTTGGTTGCTGGGTTGCAATCCGGGTTTGTCCGATCTCATCACCTCCGCCATTGGGGATGGCTGGGTAACCGATCTGGATCGCCTGCGTGATCTCGATGCTTATTCGGAGGACGCTGCCTTTAGAGAGAAGTTCAGGGCGGTGAAACGATGCAACAAGGAACTTTTGGCCGATTACCTTTCGGCTGAACTTGGGTTAAAGGTGAATCCCGCCGCCATCTTCGATTCTCAAATAAAACGTCTACACGAATACAAGCGCCAGCACCTGAACCTGTTGCATGTGCTCACGCTTTATCGTCGCCTGCTGAACGATCCCGGTCTCGACGTTCGCCCACGGGTCTTTCTATTCGGAGCCAAAGCGGCTCCCGGTTACCATCTCGCCAAGCTCATTATTCGAGCCATCAACCTAGTCGGACGTCGGATCAACGATGATTCCCGTATCCGCGACAAGATCAAAGTTGCCTTCATTCCCAACTATGGGGTTTCCACAGCCGAGCGAATCATCCCTGCGACGGATCTTTCCGAGCAAATCTCGACTGCGGGTAAGGAGGCCTCGGGTACAGGCAACATGAAGTTTGCCCTGAACGGCGCCCTCACCATTGGGACGCTCGACGGAGCCAACGTCGAAATCCGGGACGAGGTCGGCGAAGAAAACATATTCATTTTCGGAAAGACCGTCGAAGGTATCGAAGAGCTTCGTCAAGGCGGCTACGATCCACGCGCTGTCTACGAATCCGACGAGGAACTTAAAGCCGTGGTTGATTGGCTCAGTTCCGATACCTTTACCGGAGGAGAAAGCGGGGTCTTCACGGACCTCGTCCACAGCTTGCTCGATTGGGGAGACCCTTACTTTGTTCTCGCCGACTACCGTGCCTACGTCGAGGCTCAGGAAAAGGCCGATTCCGTTTATGCTGATATTGAACAATGGAGTGCCATGGCTGTACGGAACGTGGCTCGTTCGGGGAAATTCTCTTCTGACCGAACCATACGAGAATATGCCAAAGAAATCTGGAGTCTCGAACCTATACCCGTCGAGCAGTGAAGTTTCGTTTTTCCTGTTTCCTTTTCCTGTTTCTTGGACCTTCTGGTGTGGGTTTCGGAGAATAATCACCATTACCTTTCCTTCCCGGAGAGCGCCTGCATTACAAAATCAAATGGGGTCTTATCCCCGTCGGTAGAGCAACCCTCGAAGTTGCTCCATCCGAGGAAGTGAATGGGACTCTTTGCCACAAGTTCGTTCTCTCCGTCCAGACCACCGAATTCGCCGATGCCTTCTACAAAGTCCGCACCCGAGCGGAAAGCTATCTAGCTCCAGGCTTTCGCCGATCATTGCTATACCGAAAAAAACAGCAAGAAGGCAAAACCAAACGCGATGTGGTCGTGCGTTTCGACTACGATCGCAACTTGGCTTTCTATTCGAATTACGGAAAGCTCGAACGGGAAATCCCGATCAGACCTGTGTCCTTCGATCCCCTGTCTATTGCCTACTTATTCCGACTGGGAGAAATTAAAACCGGCATAAAGCGATCCTTTCCCACATGCGACGGTCGGGTTCTTCAGGACGTGGTGGTAGCTGTGCAGGAAAAAGAAAAACTTCGGGTCGCAGCAGGCAAATTTGAAGTATTCGAGGCAACGCCATCACTCAAGAACCTCCGAGGAGTCTTCAAGAAAAGCCCTCGAGGCGTCCTCCGAATATGGTATTCGGCGGATGCCCGGCGGATACCCGTAAAGATGGCCAGAAAGGTTGCCGTGGGAAGCTTTACCGCTCGCCTGGAAACGATTAAAAAAGGTCCGAAGAGCAAACCTTGATCACTAGCATCCCACGGCGTTGGGTGCGAGGAATCTCCCACTGACAGGTAAGGGGGAAGCGGTCGGTCAAAAGTCGATTTTGGCGGGGGTGTTCGTCCCCGTT
>JACNJI010000372.1 GCA_014382645.1 Verrucomicrobiota bacterium
GTTGCTTCCTGCGTGCGACGACAGGCCACTCAAAGAAAATCCTGACGCACAAGCCCAACTCAAAGCAACCATCGCTCAACTCAAAGCCTCCAGATGAGGAAAACTATCTCGTTCCTTATCGAGACCCTAAGTCTTGTTTCGCCCGTTGCGGCAGACCAGTTCCTCTTCCTGGCTGCGGCAAAGGATTCTGATCTGGTCTCATATCGCATCGATCCTCAATCGGGTGCCTTGAGCGAACACATGCGCCTGCAACTTCCTGGTGTTGGCGGACCCATGAGCCTCTCGGCCGATGGCGAGATGCTGTACGTGGAGTCTCACCTCAAGGCCGAGGGGGGAGAGCAGGCCAAACCGCACATCATCAGCCTGAGGATCAAGCGCGGAAAGTTCGAGCAAATCCACATCGCACCGGTCAGCATGCGCTCTCCGTCGATTCACCTCGATGCCAGTGGCAAGAATCTGCTTGGAGCTCATTACGGCGAGGGCAAGGTGAGCGTCTGGAAAATCGATGCCCAGCGTCGTTGCACCGGCGAACAGTCCGACGAACATACCACCTCAACGCATGCACACTTTGTTATTACCGATCCAAGCAATCGCTTTGCCTATGTGCCGCACACCAAAGCGAATGCGGTGTTCCAGTTTGCTCTTGATTCCGAGAAGGGAAAACTCACTCCGCTCGATCCGCCATTCGCCCCCGGACCGGACGTGGACCACGAATACCATGGCCCGCGCCACTATGCCCACCATCCCATTCTCCATATGGGTTTTACCGCGAATGAACGAGGAGGCGGCATCAGTTCGTGGAACTTTGATGATAAAAACGGCCGACTTTCTTTGTTGCAAACGCTCTCAAGCCTGCCCGCGGACTGGGAGGGGAAAAGTTTTGCCGCGGACATTCATATCACGCCCAATGGCCGTTTCGCTTACGTATCGAATCGGGATGGGCGAAAGATGGAAAAGGGAGAGCCTCATGGCGACACCTTAGCCGGTTTTGAGATCGATCTGAAAACAGGAGGAATGAAGTCGGTGGGCCATTTCCCAACGGGGCGTTTCCCGAGATCGTTCTGCATCGATGCAACGGGAAATTTCATCTTCGTTGCATGTGAATTGGATCACAAGTTAGAGGTTTGTCGCGTTAATCAGGAAACGGGGGCGCTGAAACGGATAGGGAGCTATGAAACGGGTAAAACTCCCATTTGGGTGACTTGTAGCGGTCTAAAGCTTCCGCTTGGAGATGACGGTCCGGGGATTTCGAGGATCATACCAGTTGAAGCAACTCAACAGCTCAAGGCGATTCGTGACGAGATCGGGGTAATTAAAAATCTCGATACCCTGTACGAAGATCGTACACACAAAAACGGACTACCTTATCATGTCTATGTCCCTAAACACCTTAAGGCTGGGGTGAAATATCCGATGGTGACGTTTCTTCACGGATATACGGATCTGACGATTGATACGCACAAAGGTTTTCCTAAAGGAGTGTGGTCACTGCCGAAGATTCAGAAAGCCCATCCGCACATTCTTTTCATCCCCCGGAACAGGAACAATCAAGACCGCTGGACGAGTGACGAATATCGAGGCATGACCATCAAGGCCCTTGATGACTTGATTGCTGAACTGAACGACAATCCGAAGACGCCCGACATCAATGTGAATCAACTCTACCTGACGGGTTTTTCGCGCGGAGGGCAGGGCACTTGGAATTTCATCCGCACCTTCCCTAACAAGTTTGCGGCCGCTGCACCGTTGTCAGGATTTTTTCATGGCCCACAGAACGCCGGAGAAGCAAAATCGATCAAACACCTTCCCATTTGGATCTTCAATGGTGACGGTGACAAAGGAGTTGAAGGTTCACGCGTAAGTTTCAAAGCTTTGACCGAGGCAGGTGCCGTAGACGTAAGGTATCATGAATACAAGGCCCAAGGTCATGTCATTGACGACTTTGCCTACTTCACCAAGGGTTTCATGGATTGGTTGTTTACCCAAAAGCAAAAAACAGCTTCAGCGGGGCTGTAGACTTCACAACAGGCGCATTCACCTTTGATTGGAATATTTGTCCAAGATTTCCTGTTTCCGACCTTTCTCTTCATGAATGTATCGGCCAACGAATTATGCAGTTCGAATCCATGAAACTCTCTCGTCTTATCCTCGCCCACCTTCTCGTTTCAGTCTCAGGATTTGCCGAAGTTCAACCAAGCGCCATCGATGTCGATAGCTCCGCCGCGTTTCGCGAGACCAGATCGGAGCCCGCAACTGCTGAAACGCTCAAAGGTCTTATCGCTCCCGCAGCTAGCGAAATCGAGCGCGCAAGCTGGACGATCGAAGCGTCCGAATCGGAACGACGCAGCCGAGGCACGTATCACTTTCGAATCGCGTTCAAGGAGTCCCAGTCGCTCGGCGGCCTGACGGCGGTTTTACAGAATCCGGGTACGGTCACGATCCGCGCCCTGAAGCCCAATGCTCCGTTTCCGGGCGACCCTGCAGCAGATCACTGGATCACGTTGCCGGCTTGGAATGCATCGGAAACGATCGATTGCGTGCTGTCGCCCGGCTTCAAAACACGGTCGATTCTGATTACGGATTCGCGCCCGAGCGGGCAGAGCAACCTCCGTGGCCTTACGTTTCGCTTAGAGCGAAGATACGTCGTTACGGGCTCCGCGATCGCACAGGGCGAGCAGACGAAACATGGCCAGGATCCAGCTAATTTGATCGCTGGGGATTTGTGGCGGAGCGCGGGGACGGAGCCGAATTCGGACAAGGTGAATCGGTCCCCTGTCACAACGGTGGCCCCTTCGTGGGCCAGTCTCGTCTGGGACGAACCTCAATCCGTTTCGAGCATCCGGATCCGTTCGAACGCGAAGAAATTCGAGCTACGTGAGTTCATTGGTGAACCCGACGTAAACCCTGCGCTGGCACCAGCTGCTGCTTGGCGCGTTGTTGACGTTGAACCTGTGATTCGACCGATCTGGCGAAGCCGCCACCTGCTCGAGCAAGTCTACACTTTCGACACACCTAAGCCGATCAGCGCGTTGCAATTTCACGTGACCAAGGTTACCTCCGCGAGCCGCTACAATTCGATTCTCGAAATCCACGACTTCACGGTCTTTCGGAATCTCGCTGCGAACGAGCCGGTGCCGGTGCCGGTGAGGCGCACCGAGCCTCCGCCCCCTCTCCAATTTACTTGGAAAACTGAAGTCGATTCAGAGCCTGCCATGGTTATAAACACTCCCGAAGGTCGCCGGGTTCGCAATCTCTTCGCTCAGGTGCCCCAGAAAGCAGGCGATCACCTTGCCGCTTGGGATCTGAAGGACGACAAGGGTTTGCCCGTTGCTCCGGGCACCTATCATTGGGAAGCGGTTTATGGACCGGAACCTCGCCTGATTTATCAGATGACGCCTTATCCGAACAGCTACGCGCATTCTCCGCATAGTTCGCCGTGGCAGGGCGAATCAGACGATGGATGGATGTCGAATCACGGTCAACTTACTGCCGTTTGCGCTTTAGGAGACCACGTCTTTATGGGCCAGAACGGTTCCGAAGGCGGACACGCTCTTATTGAAGTGACGAATTCAGGTAGCAAATTGTGGGGTACGCATGAGACAACGGATACACTTTTTACCGACGGAAATACATTGTTTAGTCACAATATATGGCAAGGGAACATTAGCCGTCTGAATCACGAAACAAAGAAGCAGGAATTGATGTTTTCGCTCGCCCAGGACCCTGCTCGACAAGGCAACATTGTTGGTCTGGCGGCAAAAGACGATAGAATTTACATCGCGTATCACGCTCCTGTTCCTTTTCTTGAGGATGCGACTGGTGAGACAAAAATTTCGATCGGGGATTGTTTGCCAAAGTTGCGCAGCGAAATCACGGGGAGTTCGAACTATGGGATCTCGGGTCGACCGCAGTGGGATTTCATGAGCCTTTTCCGGCTTACGGAATTCGTTAACGGCTCTGATTCAAACGGTGGCTTGTTGCGCATTCCTAGCACGAAAGGAATCGGTCGGGAGCAACATATTCTTTTGGCGTTCAAAGAGCCGACGCCTCTTGGCAGCCTTATCTTTCCAGGCTTTAGCGCACCTAAAGGAGTCAAGATGCTCGCTTATGTCCTTAAACCAAAAGGATCATTTCCCCCGAAGGTGGACAAGCTAGGTGATTGGACGCCGGTTCCCTTGGGAGTGGTCGGGGACTGGAATTGCGTGGCACTTCCCAAGCAAACGCTAACTCGAGCATTGCGTATTACCTTCAGCCAACCGGGGGGGGAGTTGGATTTGGTTTTGGATGGAGATACGCTGGGCGAGCCGAGCTTGAATATCGATTTGCCCTTGGGGGGCGCTAAGAAAAAAGGGGCCGGTGGTCTGATCGCGAGCAAAAACGAGTGGCGAGCGGAGCTCGACGGCATGCGAATTCTCCGGCGGCGTTTTGAGAAAGTCAGCCAAAAGGCAAGGATTCAAGTTAACTCGGGCACCTACGATGAGAAGGCAGGGGAGTGGGATGCGCTGCGGGATGAAATCCTCAGCGAAAGCAATCCTGCGATCTTTATGATGGAGTGGGACGAACTACAAAGTATTCGCGGGCTTTCGCTTAAGGAGTTGGACGGCGAGGAAGCGAGAATCGATGTTTTTACAGGTCCCGTCGGCGCTGAAATTGATTTATCTTCTTCTCGAAACTGGGAAGAAGTCGCCGTTTACAACCAGAAACTTCGTTATCTCTATGCTCCGGATCGTCGCAACAACTCTCGAGCGATCTACCTCGATGGGGTCGTCGATTTCGGTCGTTCCTATGAAACGCGAGCGGTGCGGTTGCGGATCGTATCGCAGTGGAAGGAACAGGATGGGCGACAGTGGGGCATCCGTCTGGATCGCGGCGGAAGCGAAATCGATTGGAAGCGTTGCAGGCTCTACGGAATTGCCCCTCTACGCTATCTCGGCGGAGAGCCCGAGAAAAGCGCGATGGGGGTACGCCGCATCGAAGTGCGAGATGGTGCAACGGGTCAGTTGATCGAAGAAAAGCCTTCACGTGTATCAGGTGAGCTTTGTTTTGACCCCCATGGCCAACTGCACGGCATCGTCGGCAAGTCTGTCGTGCGGATTGAGGACGGCGCCGTGGTTGCCACCGGCTTGGAGAACCCGCGTTGCCTACAGATTTCAAAAGGTGGCGAGTTTTACGTTTACGACCATGGAGTGGAGAATCGTCAAGTGAAGGTCTTCGATTCGTCGGGAACTCTGCTTCGCTCTATTGGGAAACCGGGCCGCCGTTTAGCAGGGCCTTATGATCCGGATTTCCTCGAAGACATCAACGAAATGTCGCTCGATTCCGAGGGTAGTCTCTGGCTCGTTTACGAACACGACAATCCGCGTCGTATCATGAAGTTCAGTGCCGACGGGAAATTCCTTGCCGACTTTTTTGGAAACACCAACTACGGGGGCGGCGGAACCATCGACCCATGGGATCCTACGCGTATGTATTTGCGGGATATGGTTTTTAAGCTGGATCATGAAACGGGCGAAAGCCGACTGGCGGCTTTGACCTCGGCCGACCATCTGGAGTCCAGCGATCAATCTAGTCGTCATATTCGAAGGCAGACCGAGGTGTTTGTTCTGAATGATCGGCGTTACGTGGTGACTGCTCCCATTTCTCACACCCCTGAACAAAACGTGGCCTTGATCAACCTTTTCGACGAGAAGAAGATGACCGTTCGAATGTGTGCAGCAGTGGGGCATGCGTCCAGATTTCCTCCTCTGCAAAATGAAAAGTTCATCGCGAAAACGGGTGGTGCCCCATTAGGGGGCTATCGCTTTCTCTGGAACGATCTGAATCAGGATGGCGAAGTCGAGGTTGATGAAGTCGTCTTGACCAAATTGGAATCCAGAGACTTCTTCCTCGGACGATTTGACGACGGTCTCGGCGTCATGTCCGGAAACCTTCGATTCGAACCTGAGCGTTTTCTCGATGACGGCACCCCGATCTTGAAAGAGAACAAACTGTCTTTCTCCGCAGATTACCGACTCTCCAACGGCAACTATTTTCGCTACGCCAAGGGCGCGAACGAGGTGGTTACACCTGCTGGTGAACCCATCTGGAGCTATCCTGCCCACCACCGGATGAGTGGGCTTTACGTGCCGCCTTACCAACCCGGCAAGGTCGATTTACAATACGGGATCAAAGGGCACGGACGCACTAGCCCTGAGGGGCTGGGGGACTTTTTTGTAATCTTCAGCAATAGTGGGCAGGCCAACGTGTGGACCGCCGATGGTTTTCTAGCCACTCGGATTTCCTATCACAAAAATAATCCCCGTCGAAATAATTTCTCCTCCTTCGATCACAAACGCGGCACCGATGTGTCGCGAGTGACTTTCGGGCAAGAGCATTTTTCCAATTACTTCACGCAAAGCGTCCAAGATGGCCGGCACTTTGTCGTTGGGGGACATCTGACGATGAGCCTTTTCGAGGTCAAGGGTCTGAATGATTTCAAACGTAACAGGGGCACGATCGAA